>JAYFQB010000314.1:0-2172 GCA_034927385.1 Anaerolineaceae bacterium
CTTGTTTTTGCACGCCTTGCCGCCGTTTTCCCCGGAACCGAACTGGTTGAGCGGGCAGGACGCGCAGTCGCCACCGGGATTACCGACGCCGGTCACGCCGTCGTAGCTGCCGCAGTCGGGGGCGTTATTGCCGCCGGTGAAGCGCTCACGGTAGAAGGAGAACAGCGGGTGGTGGTACAGGATCACGCCGGTAAACTCTTTCATCGCGTCGGTTTCACCGGGCAACGCGCCGGGCAGTTCGAAGGTTGTGCCTCCGGCTGCGGGGACGGTGATGCGGTCGAAGGTGATGTCCATGCCGCCCAGTTCATCGCGCATGGCGTCGGCAAGGTTGAAATCCCGGAGGGCGGTGTAGCCAGTGGTCGTTATCATCTCGGATTCGTTCATGATGGTTTTCTCACTTTCTTTGTTATCGGGGCGCTTTGCGCACACCGACGGTTGTTTTGTCAAATACGCTGATCAGCCCATCTAGCCATTCGGGCAAGGCATCCTTGTTGGCCTCGATCTGCTCCTTGACAAAGGCGGAGAGGGAGTTGGCGTTGACTGTCTCGTAGACCAGATCGCCATAGCCCTGCGCCCGTAGCGCGCCATACAGCGCTTCCTTTTGCCCGGCCAGCGCGCTGGCGCGGGTTTTGGTGGTCAGGCAGAACATGACGCCAGAGCGAGTAAAATTCTGGGTTTCCGTCTCCGCCATGTGGTTGGCCAGATGCCAGTCGGCGTTGTCGATGTCCATGCTGACCTGTTTTAGCGCCGTCTCCAGCGCATCCTTCTGATCGCGCAGCGCTTTGAGCTTATCAGCCAGTTCAAACATCTTTTCCTGCTGCATACTTCCTCCTGTATGGGTCGAAGGGGTTGAGTCCTGCACGGCAGTCGTCCGCCAGCGTTTTAGCGAGATCAGCCTTGTCTTTGAGTGCTTTGAGCACTTGTTCGTCCACCGTGCCCCTGGCCACGAGGTGGATATAGGTACAGGGGTGACACTGGCCGACGCGGTGGATACGGGCTTTGGTCTGTTCGTAGTTGCTCATGGAGTAATCCAGCGAGTAGAACACCATGGTGGAGGCAGCGGTCAGCGTGATGCCCATCCCCGCTGTGGCGATCTGTCCGATGAACACCTGCACCGTGGGGTCGGTTTGGAACGCGGTCACCTGCGCTGCTCTATCCGTAATTCCGCCGTGGATGATGGAATAGTTGATGCCCTTGCGTGTGAGCATCTGTTCGATCGCCTGGATTTCAGGGAGGAAGCGGGCGATGATCACCAGCTTTTGCCCGTCCGCGCTTTCGAGGATTTCTTCCAGCGCGTCCAGTTTGGCGGACGAAACCTGTTCTGGCCTGGGATCATCGTCGCTGCCTAGGAAGCCGCCGGTGAGCTGGGACAGGCGTAGCAGGCGGGTTAGTACGTTTGTGACGGTCACGGCGCCATCCTGTAGTTCGGTGTAACTGTCCTTCACAAGCTGGCGGTAGACGCGCAGCGCCGCAGGCTCCAAATCGATACGCTGGATCACGTCGGTCGTGTCGGGAAGGTCGAGACATTCGGCCTTGGTTGCGCTGAATGCAATGCTGTGCAAACGCTGGGTGAACTCGGTTTCCATGGCTTGCTTCATGACGGGCGTGTATTTTCCATAGCCGGTCATGTCGAAGTACCTATTACGGAAAAGGTAGAAGCTGCCGCCAAACACACTGGGATCCGCGAACTTGTACTGGCTGAACACGTCGATGGGTTTGTTGGTGATCACAGTGCCGGTGAGCGCGAGGCGGTACTTGGCAGCTGCGCCCAGTTTGTGCATCGCCTTGCTGGCACGGGCGTTGTGGGTCTTGATTTTGTGGCATTCATCCGCGATGATGCAGTCGGGATGCCAGCGGAGCAGCTCGGTTTCCAAGCGCCACGCGGATTCGTAGTTCACCACCAGCACTTGCAGGGAAGGGCTGAACGCGCTGCGGATGGTTTCGGCCTTGTGCGCCAGCGAGCCAGTAAGCAGCGTTAATTCATAACCGAAAGCTGCAAACTTCTGGAATTCCTCTTCCCAGACGCCTAGGATGGAGAGTGGGGCGACGATGAGTACTTTGCGGATGCGTCGCTCCTTCCATAGCTGGCCGACGATGGCGATGGATGTTAAAGTCTTGCCTGTCCCCATTTCCATGAGAAGGGTAGCGCCGCCGCCCTCTTCCAAGTGTGTC
>JAYFQB010000311.1:0-2762 GCA_034927385.1 Anaerolineaceae bacterium
GTAGAGCTCAATGTGCGTGGGCGTGTCTGATGAGGGTTTTAGCGAGCCTTCCACAACATTCCCATCCAGGTCCACGACAACCAGATCTTCCACGGTCATGGCGTCGTATTCGACACCCGAAGGCTTAATCACCACCAACCCTGCCTTGCGGTCAATCCCCGAGACATTACCCCAGGTGAATGTGATTAATCCGTACTTTGGCAGCGCGAGGTTTGCCTTTAATACTTGCGCTTTTAATGTTTCAAGCATGTTTTCTCCTTATAGGGTCCCGAAGTTTCGCTTCGTGGATAACACACTTCAACGTGTTTTCTATTATTAAGTACTGTCCTACAACACCAGGTCTTCGAGTGCTCTGGCAACACCAGCGCGATCGTTTGTGTCGGTTACGTACATTGCCTTGTTCCTGACCTCTTCGTGGGCGTTTGCCACCGCGACAGACAGCCCGGCTTCCTCGAACATGGCGAGGTCATTGAGGAAATCTCCAAAAACACAGACCTCGTCCTTTTCAAAACCAAGCATTTTACGTACTTCGGCAACAGCCGCGCCTTTGTTTGTGCCTGCCCCCAGAATATCCAGCAAACCTTCATCCGAACTTGTGTAATCAATTTCCGGGATGCTCGCGAGGAAAGCAGCGACAGAGTCTGTTTCGCCTTCTGGAATCTGATACAGAAGCAGTTTCAAAATGTCGTCGTCGATGTCTGTATAGGAACGCCCCGAAAAGCGTTCCAGGCGCATAGGGTGCAAACCACTACCTGTCGCGATTTCGTTATAGCGTTCAAAGCGCTTAATGCGCTGACTGTTGGCGGAGAAATAGCTGACGGATGCCGTCAGGGCGGAGTAGTCAAAATCCCGCTCTCTGGCAAAGTCAAGAATTTTTACTGCTACTTCATGGGGTATGGTATGTCTGGAAAGCTGTTTTCCGCTGTTGCCATCCACAATTGCCGCCCCATTCGTCGTAATAACGGGTCCCTGGATATTCAGAGTCCGTAAATACACTTCCATCATCGGAGAGATTCGCCCAGAGCAGACTGTAAAAAAAATACCCTTTTCTTCAGCCGCCCTAATTGCCGCCAGGTTCTCGGCAGATATAGTCGCATCTGAGTTCAATAAAGTCTGGTCCAGATCGCTCACGACCATTTTGATCTTCTGACCAAGCTTTCGTAACTCGGACTTTTCCAATGCCTTCCCTGTTCCTCTCCGGCTTGCCCTAAAAAGATTTACTTCTTCTGATACTTCTGATCCAAACCGAGCTCGATGATATTCTTCTTGATCTCATCTGCCGACATGACATTCTTAAGACCAATTACCGGAATGCCCTTCTTGGCAGCGTTTTCGAACATATTGGTAAAAGTCAACGGACAGACTACGATATCGTACCCGATTGCAGCGCTTTTTCCTTCGGAAATGGCGCAGTGGTGAACGCGTGTCACATCCATGTTCAGTTCTTTCGTGACCTTTTCAACAGCCATTTTCATCAGGAGGCTTGAACCAGCGCCGTTTGCGCATGAAACTAAAATTGTTGCCATAATATTGCCCTTTCTTTTCTTGGTTACGTGCCCGTCAGGGAGGGTCTATTCCCTGACGGGCATTTTCACCAATTATATATATCTTTTCAGTTTTTAAGCTTACTTTTCTGCTTTGAGTGCCTTGTAAGCCTCGTAGTCCTCGGTCACAAGGAAGTAGCCCTTCTTATCCTTGAGGTACTGGATTTGCGGAATGGCTAACAGGAAGATAGCCACCAACGCGACACCGAAGTAGCTCAGGTATTTCATCAGGACGGTGAAGATTGGCCAGACCACTGCCCAGTCCCACATGCCCAGGTAGCCGCCATAGGCAGCCATGCCAACCCAACCCGCAATCAAGGCTGAGCCAAACACCTGCATCAGACCAGAAACAAAGGGCCAGAGCATGGCGGCTCTCATACCACCTTTGTTATTAGCAAAGACAGCGATGGTGGCATTATCAAAGAACACCGGCACGAAGCCAGCGATAACGAGCGTGGGGCTCTTGAGCAGGATCAATGCGCCAATAGCCAGGAACTGACCCAAGGCACCAAACAGGAAGCCAATGGTCACCGCATTGGGGGAACCGAAACCGTACGCAACAGCGCAGTCCACACCAGGCACCGCACCCTTGAGGAGTTTCTGAGAAATACCCTGGAAGGATTGAGTCAGCTCGCCAACGAACGTGCGAACGCCCAACTGGAGGATGGAGAGGTAAACAGCGAAGTTGAGACAAGTGGTCAGAATGTAGAACAGGAAGGATTTGCCCTCAGCCAGGAATTTGGCTTCGATTAAATAGTCTTTGCCCAGGAGCAGCAAAATCGCTCCAAAGAAAAGTGTCATCAGGATGGAAGTGGCAACCATGTTCTCATTGAAGATGGAGAGGAAGCCAGGCAACTGCATATCTTCCAGGCGCTTGCTCTGCCGTTTGCCGGATTTGTTCATTTTCTCTGACAGCCAGGAGAACAGCTTAAGACCGAACATCTGCTGATGCGCGATGCTAAAACCTGCGCCGTCGGTGAGGTCCTGAGAGATCTCAACGGTCAGGTTGGTGCCAGCCGCCCAGTAAAGACCAAGCAGCAAAGCCATAATCAACAAAATTGGAGTGTCGCCAAGGGCGGGGAAGCAGAACAGGATCAGCCAGAACGCGGTTGAAGCCTGCTGCACCTGGACATGACCGGTGGTGAAGATAGCGCGGAACTTGGTCCACTTCTTCAACGCAACCAAAATAATATTGAAAATGAAGGCAATCAGAACGAG
>JAYFQB010000294.1:0-3309 GCA_034927385.1 Anaerolineaceae bacterium
TCATTTCTTGTGTTATCTTATTCATAGCAGGATCTGGTTCCTCCGTTTTGGTTGAGGTGGTGCTCTAACCTTTATGGTAGTCCATTTCCTGCTATTCTATTTTTTACAGTACACTGTCCAAGATGTATGGTAATCCTACAAATCAGCTTCAGTTTTAAATACTCAAACTTTCTCAAAAAGTGGCAGTGATTCCACCGTTATCAGCAATCTCATTCAACCTGACTGTTCTGATTTGATTATGAAGGTCTTCATCAGAAGAAACAAATACCCGCAAGAAATCTTCGCTCCACCCCTGCCAAAAATCCTCGCCTCGTAAACGCGTTTTCCCTTCAAACAACACATTCGCTGGCTTGCCCAACCTTTGGTTGATGAAAGTCTTCTCCGACTCGTCGAGAAGTTTTCGAACGAGGACAGTCCGGTCTTTGCGGATGGAATGCTTCACCTGACCCTCCATCCCAAACGCAGCCGTGCCTTTTAATTCAGAAAACGGAAAAACGTGTCCTCCGCTGAATTGGCACGCCTCGACAAAATCGAGTGATTGCTGGAAGTGTTCATCGGTTTCACCAGGAAACCCACAAATGATATCCGTGGTAACAGCAAAGTGACTTTTTTGCTCTCTGATCATTGCGAGGATGTCACGGAAATTCGCAATGCTGCCGGGTCGGCTCATTTTTCGCAACACCTCGTCTGAGCCGGATTGCAGCGGAATGTGAAGATGCGGACAAAGCCGCGGATTCTCAAAAAGACCGATCAACTCGGCGGTTACATCCCAGGGTTCAATCGAGGAAAGTCTAATTCGCTCGATATCAGTCTGAGCAAGAATCAACCCAACCAAAGACGCAAAGGACAGCCTGGGAGAAAGGTCTTTTCCCCACGAACCGAGTTGAACGCCGGTCAGGATGATTTCTTTGACACCAAGGTTTCTAAGTTTGTTGGCGTAGGCAATGACGTTTTCAGGGGGAGTACTGATTGAAGGCCCTCTTGCAACCTGGGTCAAACAATAAGCGCAGCGATTGTCGCATCCGTCCTGGACCTTCACGAATCCACGGGTGCGGTTGCGCGTTCCGAGGTTGGGTCGGTATGAATCAAATCCTACCCGTTGTTGGGTGGCTTTCTCCAAAAGGTCTGTCAGAATCTTCTCTTTCCTATCATTGTCATATGCCGTGTCGAGAATTTCCGGCTTTTCCGCTATTTTTAAGCTGTTAACACTCACCCAACAGCCGGTGCCAATGACACGGGCGTTTGGGAAATGCGACTGGTGGTGCCTGAGCATTTTGCGTGAATCCGCCGAAGCTTTGGCGGTCACGCAGCAGGTGTTGATTACAATTTCGTCGGCTTCCTCCGGGTTCGAAATGACATCAATTCCGGCTTCCGAAAGCGAAAGAGCAAGCTGTTCTATTTCCGCCTGGTTCAGGCGGCATCCAACCATGTTGAGGAATACTTTCATTTACGGTTTGGTAGCTGTGAACTGATTGAATATAAACGACCCTGCTCCATCTTTTCCGGTTTCAGCAAAAATGCCAATATCACCTTGCGTAAGGAGATCATCTTCCGCACTGATGACAAGCTTGCCGTTTACATGGAACGTTAATTTGTTCCCAACACAAGCAGCTTCGAGGACGTTGACACTGTCATCCTGGAAAACATCATGACTATACTTCGTCTCCCCCCCAGGAAGCGTGCTGCTTTCGCCATCAACCACACGCATGATGCCCGCGTAACCATCGGGCGTAATAAAGAAACGATAATAGTTGTGGCTGTCCAGATAGCGGCAAACTACACCCAGGTATGAATCGCTGCTGCCAGTAAGCTGTCGGCTTTCAACTCTCACAATCACATCAGCAAATTGCAATCCAGTGGTCGAGATGGACCGCCCGGCTCCATGGTTGATCGAAATAAGGTAGCCTTCGCGGGAGTAGCCTTTTAATTCATATACATTGTTTACGATTTCCCAGCCGGTTGAATCGTCGCTGAAATCATCGCTAAAAAGGATATCTCCGCTGGCTTTCCAAGGGAGTCTATCCTGGCTGATTCGTGTTTTATTAACAATAGAACAGCCGCTTAGAAAGAGAAGGCAGATTACCAAAGGGATGAGTAAGCGCGTCTTTTTCACCAGTTAATGATACCAGAAAAGTCAGGAGTCTCGTGCTTTGGTAAAAATAGCCCCGCCATGCCGTGTGCTGGTGGGTTTTGAACCTGCAAATGCAGGATGGTCCTACTACCAAGATCAATCTTGACTAATGTCTATCATGTCACTTGGTTAAGGTTAGACCTTTTTGGTTCGTGTTGGTCAAAACTGAGATACAGCATCACGAACACAGCAGGGTATCTTTCTTATACCATACTTTTGATCGAGGATATTTTTAGAACCTTTTGACTGTATAATCTGTTCAGAAAGAGAGCGAAAAAACCCATGCCAAAGCGTTTGTTTATTGCTATCGACCCCGACCCAGCCGCGATTGATGCCATTTTAGGGTTAATCTCCACCATCAAACGAGAGTATCCCATTTCTGGCGCGCGTTACACCTCCCCAAAGAACCTTCACCTCACTCTGCTGTTTTTAGGCGACCGGGACGAGCGTCTCATCCCAAAAATCAGTAACAGACTGGAGGAAATTTGCCGTGAATTCTCCGCGTTCGACCTTTCGTTTTCCAAACTTGGCGTATTCCCCTCCCGCCGCAGCCCACGCATCCTTTGGCTTGGCGTTGAAAACCCCCTTGAGGTCACTTCACTGGCACAAAAAATCATCCATGAGCCTGTTTTTGGCGCGGACCCAGGGAAAGTGCAATATTCTCCCCATCTTACCCTTGCCAGGATCTCGAATGAGGACAATTCCGTTTCAAGCGAAGGACTTTCCAAGCTTTTCACCAACCTTGGGGGTATTAAAACCGGTTCCACCAGGATCAGGGAGGTTGTTTTATACCAAAGCGTACTGAAACCCGGTGGTGCTGAGTACACTGTACTGAGCAAGCATCCCTTAAATTAATGTGTTAAACTTTCTCAAAAGTGAGGTGAAACCTGGAACCAATAAATTTAGCTCGTAATATCGTACAAATTCTTGAAGATAAACTTGCGGAAAACATCCTTCTGCTTGACCTTGGCGGTGTTTCTGACTTTACCGAATCGTTTGTAATTGCAACCGGAACCAGTGAAAGAATGTTGGAAAGCCTTGCAGATTACGTTCGTGATGCCATTAAAGCAGAAACCGGACTAAACCCCATCGTTGAGAGCAGCGGCCAGTCCGGTTGGATCGTTATGGATTATGGCTACGTTGTCGTTCACTTGCTCAGCCCGGAAAAGCGGGAATAT
>JAYFQB010000262.1:0-20736 GCA_034927385.1 Anaerolineaceae bacterium
TAGTATGTATGAAACGAATTAGCTTTATTTGTTGCGCAATCGTAATAGTGATAAAGATATTTCTTTCTCGTTGCCAAAATAGCCGAGCCGCAGTTTTTAATCTATAGATAAAAAACCTGTTCCAATCTGTGGAGATAACGCTTTATGTTCTTTTTTATCTACAATATACGGTCTATCCACACAAGATTGGCAGGTGATCGCAACACGTGCCCACGGTCGCTGGTAAATTAAGACAATTGTTGGCTACGTTAATCCCTGTTGCACAACAGATTTCAACACAAACAATTTGAATCCAATCCGGGTCATTCTCATCCCAGTCATCTTCTGGGGACCATAATATGTCAAGTATAGATTCCATCGTACCTCCTTTCGTATAAACTGTGCGGCTCAGCTATTAACACCAAAGGGTTATCCCTCCCAATTGCCTCGAATATACTCCAGCCATTCGCTAGTGTATTCAGTCAGTTCTTTTGGCATTTCGGTTTGATAGTAATAAACCAAATCAGCGATCGGAATCCCTTTTTGTTCGATCAAAAAATTCACGTAAGATGCATACACCTCATAGATCAGTGATACTCTATGTAAGGATATTGTGGGGATTATCGCGGTTTCAGGAGATATCTGTCCTTCATCACAATAGACAAGCCAGGCATATGCTGCGCTGTCTACGTAGACATCATAGTTAAGCTCCCCGTTTTCCTCCTCCAACGATGCAAACTTGGTGTAATATCCAACCGCGTTTTTATAGAAATCAAACGTGCCGGAAAGCCTGAAGTAGCTATCGTCGACTACATTGTTTTTCACGTCCCTCAAAATATTGTAATAGCTCGATTCCGTATAACCAGCCATCTCGTAGATTTCTGGTCCGAAAATTACTTTATCAGCCAAAAGGCTTGTCAATCCTTCTCTAAGCCATTTCTCATTCGTCCCTACTCCACGAGTTCCGAGCATGGCATGTATCACCTCGTGTTCCAAACCAATCCGCCAGCCATCCTGACCAAATTGAATTTTCATACCCTCAACCATACCGCTCCTGAAGGTATAGTCAGTAGAGTTTGTGTAAACGTGAAAACCTGAATCAATAACATCGATTTGATTGTCAAGTGCAAACTTTGAAACCTTTTCTATTGCTCTGTGAAAACGGTCGAGGAATGCATAGATAGTTCTTGGATTCTTGAGCGGCGAAGTTGCCGGAAGATCCATCCGGAAATAGAAGTTTGAATTGCCATCATTAACTCTGACAAAATACCCAGGAGCATCAGAATAGGAATAGGTACTGTATAACACCCCGGGATGCAGATCAAAATACGCGTTGGTTTCTCCACTCCACGCCTTCAGTGCATCATATACATCCAGGCTGGAGGAATTCTCAATTAGCTCCATCAGAACAACCTCTCCATAATCAGCCAGGATGTATCGCATGAAAGCGCCAGCCAAAGCTTTGGACGCGGCAAGGTCATCGTCAGATACATACTCTTCCTCGTAACTGATGCCCGTGAGAAACAACTTGTCCGTATCTTGAATCAAACCAAGGTCCACCTCAACCTGGACACCAGACAGGATGCCTGCCAACCCATATGCCACCCAGGGTTCACTTTCATAAGCAAGTGCTTTCACAACAATTTCGAGGAGCTGGCCGTTTTCAATGGCGCCATATGGTATCAGTGTGAGCTTACCGTAAAACTGAGGTTGTTCAAGCAATTTTCCAGAGCCATCCTTTTCAAGCACTAAAAAATCCGGTTTCTCGGCAGTCTTGATCGGAAAACGGTCAAGCACTTGTTCCACCATATTGAGTATGGTCCCGTGGATCTCATTGATTTTGAACCGGTCCGTTGATTTGTTTACCTCAAAAGTCACCTTTGCCTGGTTGGTTTCGGACGTAAGTACGTTAAAAATTCTGGGAACGATATTGTCCCTGTTATGCCTTGATTCTTGCAGCGTTCCACTCACATTAACATCAGAGGTTGAACCAGTTGTTTGTTTGGCTTCCTCTGTGGAGGTGGCGGCAAGACTTGGGCTGGGTTCATTGGTTGCTGAATGATTTTCGGGGCTCTTTTGACAAGTCGTAGTTAATAGAAGAATTCCTATTACGATTATCAATCTGAGAATTGTTACTCTTCTTCGGGTTTTATTTGAGATCATTCTTAATCCCTTTCCCTTGCTGATAAGTAAATTGACGCCTTAGCCAAATATTGAGATTTTCATTCCATAGAATAAATTATCCTTCCGGGTTTCGTATGGAGTCCACATAAGGTAATAGGTTATGAATAACATTCAGTGTGTACTGACAGTTAGGTTGAAACACTGATTCTCCTCTTTTGGCAAAGTGTATCGGACAACCTCCGCCACATAATAATGCATATATACAATCCTTACATTCTTCTATCTTTGTAATATTGCGATCTACCATGCTGTTTTCCCGTAAAGAGTAATCTGGAAAATATGTACCGATCGCAGCAGTTGGGTTACCCAAAGCGACTATGCAAGAATAGATGTTGCCAAGGGGATCATAACATCGTCTATTCGTGTGTGAATCGCAATACCGTGTAATTGGTCTAAACCCTTTACCTGAAGTAAAAAAGTTCAATATTGGTAATGAGGATGAAAGAATTGTATTCCTAGATACTTGGCTAGGTTCATTAGCCGAATTGATATCAGTAGAATACATGTCTTTCAAAACTGAAATGTGCTCTGATTCTCCTAACTGGAAAATGGGAAAGAGTTCAAACGACAATATGTGTTTATGAGTGAAAAACAATTTCTCGAGATAATCCCTGAGAAAAAAGTAATCCTGAAGATTGGTTTTAGTCAAATTCATTCTGACTTTTACCGGTATGCCATGATTTAAGTATAGTCCGATACCTTCGATAATCCTTGCAAAGCTCTTTGTCCCATCCTTAGTCTTCCGCGTCCTGTTATGTGATTCTTCACCTCCATCCAGCGTGACTTGGATGTAGTCAGTTTTCACTTTCGAGAAGACATCAAAGAAATCCAATAAGTAATATCCGTTAGTGAACGCGGAAAAGGAGATTCCAGGACACTTTTCAACGATGTAGTGGATGATGTCCGCGTTTTCTGGAAGCAGAGGCTCGCCACCGAATAAATTTATGCTTTTTAACCGCCCTTCATGTAGTGCAAGGGCGGAATCCACCATCTCTTTAGTTATTATGTCAACTGGTAGAATTCTGTGAGGTGAATTTTCATAACAATAAGGACAGGAAAAATTACATTTATAGGACAATACGAAAGTCAAGTGAGATTTATCCGGCATGCTATGGATTCGATCTACCTGGGAGATGAGCCTATCCCTGAATCCTTTTTCATCTTCAATACTGTCATAAATGAAACCATGTTTGGATAGAAAATTATAGAGGCTTGTTTCGATCTCACTTGCTAAAGAGATACCATTTTTTTGCCATGCCGAAAAAATATCTTGGTGCGCTTGATCCAGTCGGATGATAGTCCCATTAAGTGAATTAACTAGTATAAATTTTTTCCCTATTGTAGGAATAATAACAATGTTATGACCAATTACCATTTCCATCTCCTAAACAAAATAACCAATATTCTCGATTATCTCTTTGTTCTTTAACAAACCACAGAAAGGTCTGTTTATGTCATGAAATTGCATCTTGTACAAAGGACACCCACCGGCACAAATGTATCTGTATAGGCAATTCTTGCATTCTTCTATATGGAAAATGTCATTATTTGTGAGCTCATTTAGAAACACATTATTAACACTAAAGTCTGGAAAAAAAGACCCAACAATTCCATAATCCTTTTCAGCCAATGAACAATAGTGTATTTTCCCGTCACCTGCGAAATACCCGCCTATACCGTCAAAATTCTTGCATCGCCTATATAAGAACCCAATTCTTGTGTTTTGTTTCCGCCGCAAACTTGACAGGAGCGGTAATATGCTATCTGACCAATTAATCAAACCGAGCAACTCAGGGGCTTCCCTTTTGACAAAATCAACCATGTGCAACAAATCAATAGCAGTATTATGCTCATGGTCTAACCCGTCTGAACTTCCATAATCAACAACTACTGAAATTCGCCATGCTAGTTTGTCATACGATAGATAGTTCAATTTTTTAAGGTAACTAAAAAATTCCGGCAGAAAGTATACACTATCGCGATTAATGACAGAAGCAATTACAATCTCTTTTTGATAAGTCATAGCTTTAGAGATAGACTTTAATGTGTTCTGAAAGAGGGTCTTGTTTAATTTCGTGATCCTTTTTCCTGCCATTTGAAGCTGCAAGTTTTCGTTTCCATCTAACGAAAACTGAATTTTATGGATTAATTCCATGGGGAGAGAATCCCATTGCATGTTTAAGGTGGTACCGTTCGTGTAGAGTGTGTACTCACGGGCTTTGATTGTCTTTACAATGTTGTTAATTAAGGGAACGTTTTTAGGTAATAACGGCTCACCTCCTGTAATAGTCAATTCATGAACATCATTAGAAACACCGCAAGTCTCTGAATACCAATTTAAAAATTCAGCTACTCTTAAGACTTTGTTATCATCCATTTCAGCCACATCGTGGTTGAATTTCCTTTGATAGCAATATAAGCAATCATAGTTACATTTCCGGGAAATTTCTATAGCTATGTTTTTAAACCAATATGATGGATCCGGATAGTCAATATTTGAAAGACGGTTTTCAAATTCTGAGATTGCTTCCTGACTCAGTATTTGTTTAGACTGTGTTAAGCTTTGAACAAAAGATACTTCTTTGTCTGAAAGTGTATGTCCTTTTTCAAACTTAGAATTGATAGTTTTTATTACCGTCAAATCATCTTTCGATAGGTGATGTCTACGCATTGAAAACAGATTTAGTAGAAGAACATCATATTCCTGGATAACAACCAAGTTTTCGAAAAAAACACTTCCCCTCCCTTTTGATAAACTAAGAATCCTCCATCACTACTTATAGTATACCCTTCCTGTTGGGATATGTCATGTCGCTTCACATCAAGCGCTGTGACATCAAGCGCTGAATCGTCAATATCTTCATGGTATTGTCACAATTAGGCAATTTCACACTGAAACTATATTTTGTTGAACTGATTACAATAATTATTCCCATTATCTACTAGACAGGTGTTTTTACTATCATGAGCAACCAGAATATCTTACTTATATTTCTTACGCCATATTCTTAATGTTTCCGGAAACCCCGTTTCCAAAATGTGGTTAACTGCCATCTGGTTTACAATTGTGGCATGCAATACATAATTGATGGTCACAATCTCATTCCCCACGTCGGCGGGCTTAGTTTGAAAGACCTCGAGGATGAGCAAGCCCTGATCGACATACTCACCCCTTTCCTGCGCGGCACGTCCTCACGGGCATTAGTATTCTTTGATAAAGCCGCTCAGGGGCACGAAGGGAAGCGCAATTTTGGGCTGGTGCAGGCGGTGTTCGTGCCTGCTTCCCAAAGCGCTGATACCGCCATCGAAAACCACATCCAAAAGCTTGGCGCGTCAGCACGAAACCTAACCCTGGTCAGCTCTGACCGGCGCGTCCAGGCAGCCGGCAGAGCGTGGCACATGACGGTCCTGAGCAGCGCCGAGCTTGCCAAAAAGATCCAGGAACAGGCTGAATCCCGCACAGCCCAGACAGGCAGCGAGCAGTCATTATCTCCCGAAGAGATCGCCCACTGGGAGGAACTATTCACCCAGTACGGCGGTCAACCCCCCGACGGTCTCAATCCATAGGCGCAAGTAGCCAGAAATTATCGGAAAATCCGCCTTTTCGTGGTCGGGTTCATTGCCGGGTGTGGAGGATGAGATTATAATTCCAACGTTATACAAAAGGTATTCAAATGATTAATATTAATGATGAGAAACGAATTCTTTCAGTGCTTGCCCACCCGGACGATGAAGCCTTCGGCATGGGCGGCACACTCGCGCTTTACGCCAGCCGAGGAGTTGAAGTCTACTTAGCCTGTGCCACACTCGGCGAAGCAGGCGATATCCCATCTGAATTTCAGCAGAATTTCGCCAGCTCTGCCGATCTGCGTGAAAGCGAACTGGACTGCTCCGCGAAAGCCCTGGGGTTGAAGCAGGTCTTTAAGCTTGGTTTTCGCGACTCTGGCATGGAAGGCTCTCCGGATAATCAGAATCCTAATGCCTTGGTTGCCCGCCCGATGGAGGAGGTGGTTGAGAGCATCGCGCGCGTGATGCGCGAGGTTCGCCCCCAGGTCGTGCTCACGTTTGACCCCGTTGGCGGGTATTTCCACCCCGACCATATCCGCGTCCACCAGGCGACTGTGATCGCCTTTGAACGCGTGCGCCAGGAGTTACACGAAACCGACCCGCTGGCGCTTTCGCGCCTCTACTTCCATACCATGCCGAAATCAAGCGCGAAAGTTGCAGTTTTCTGGATGCGTCTGCGGGGCAAAGACCCCCGCAAAATAGGACGTAACGGCGATATCAACCTGGTTGAGATCGCCTCCCAGTCTTTCCCGGTGCACGTTAAGGTCAATTATCTCCCTGTTTATGACCAGAGGCAGGCAGCCGCAGCCTGCCACGCCAGCCAGGGCGGCGGAAAAGCTCCTTTTGGATTGAGCGCGCGGCTTATGAAGATCTTTAGCAAACCTGTCGATCGGTTTATGCAGGGATACCCCGAGCCCAAGCCGAATCAACGATTGCAAAGCGATTTATTTTGGGGGATGGATGCGTAAATCTCCCCGAGCCCATTTTGCTTCCACCATCATCAGCCTTTTTCTGTTGGGCGGTGTTTTATTGGGAGCCTGCCAACCGGCAGTAGCCCCGCTTTCCACCTTACCCGCGAGCAATGCCTCGCCCCTGCCGCCCACGGCAACACCAACCACCGCGCCAAGCCCAACACCTACCCCTGTTCCGCTGAGCCTCTGGATTGACCCACTCTTGCCGAGCGATTTTGTCAAGAAAATTAATCTACCCGAGGGAATTTTAGCTTCCAGGAATAAGGACGACGCGGACCTCTTCCTGACGGTTAGCAACCCGGCAAAGGGTGAGCTTGTATTAGGCGAAACCTGGCAGGTCTATGCCCTCGCTGCGCCATTTTTTACCGTACAGGATGACATTTCCATGGCGGATTTGCTGGCGCTAGTCCGCGGTGACCAGGTTGAGGACGTTGACCCAACCGTCAAGACTCTGCTGTTGCGCAATCAGGACAACGCGATTGTGGCGAACATGATCAATCTGGCAGCCAGTTCGATCCCCACCAAAAGCAAGATCGACCAGGTAAGCAACGAATTCTTCCGACCCGAGGTTAAGACGGAGGACGGCGTTTGGGCTGTTTTACCCTTTGAGCTGCTCGCGCCGCAGTGGAAGGTGATCTCTGTCGATGGAAAAAGCCCCCTTGATGACGACTTTGCGCCGGAGCAAACTCCTTTGAGCCAGCGCGTCGTTCTGAGCACTCATCTTGAGGAGCTGTCGCTTTCCGCGGAACAGCTTGCGGCGCTCTTGCCTGCGCCAAACCGCGAGCGGGATCGACTGACAAGCCTGATCATGACCGGCGTAACCGCCCTGGCGCGCGACACTGCCTTTGTGATGTCCACCGAAGGCGTCCTCTACCCAGGCACGGAGATTCGCGACTTTATGCGGGCTGCTGACCTGACACATATCAGTAATGAAGTTTCGTTCTATGAGGGCTGCCCCTTCCCAAACCCCGATTACTCCGGTTTCATTTTCTGCAGCGACCCCTCTTATATTGACCTGCTTGACGACCTCGGGGCGGATATTATTGAGCTTACCGGCAACCATAACAACGATGTTCGGGCGCTTTACAAGGTGGATTCTGTGCCTTTCACGCTCGACCTTTACCGCGAGCATAATATGCAGTGGTACGCTGGCGGGGTCAACGTAACTGACGCCAAAAAACCACTGCTAATCGAGAGCAATGGAAACAAGCTGGCTTTTATCGGTTGTAACACCTATGGACCAGACATGGCTTGGGCAACAGCGGATAGCAGCGGCTCCGCGCCATGCGAAGACCTTGGCTGGATTGCCGATGAAGTAACCCGTCTGCGCGGTGAAGGATACCTGCCGATCGTGACTTTTCAATACCAGGAAGAATATTTCATACGCGCCCAGTCCAATGCCATCCGCGATTTCCGCCGTATGGCTGATGCTGGCGCCGTGATCGTCAACGGCAGCCAGAGCCATGTTGGCAAGGCAATGGAGATTTGGAATCACAGTTTTATCCATTACGGGCTCGGGAATCTCTTTTTTGACCAGCCCGAATTTTATATTACCTACGACGGCTTCATTCAAAAACATTTTTTCTACCAGGGGCGTCATATTTCCACCCAACTATTGACCATCACACTCGAAGCAACCGCTAAACCCCGGTTGATGACATCGGATGAACGCCAGAAGTTCCTCGATGACATATTTGAGGCTTCCAGTTTGCTAAAGGAGTAGCCCATGACTACCATTGATAATTTTCCAACTGAACCCTCATATACAATCAAGGCAGTCCAGAACCGAACTGGCATTAAGCCAGTGACGCTGCGCGCCTGGGAACGGCGCTATGATCTTCTCCAGCCAACCCGCATGTCCAACGGATACCGCCTCTACTCGGAATACGATGTTCAATTGCTGCTCTGGGTGCAGCGGCGGTTGGATTCTGGCGCGAGTATCAGCCAGGTGGTCCACCAATTTAAGCAGGAAGTTGAAAAAGGCAGCTACCCCGAAAGTGTGCAGACGATCGTGGCGGAAGCCCCCCGTCGAAAGCCGCCGCGTCCGGCGCGGGACTTCGCCGAAATCCTCTTTGGCGCGATGATCTCGCATAATACGGACCGGGCGAACGCCATCCTGGAAGAGTGTCAGGGCTATTTCAGCCTCGTGACCATCCTTGAAGAAATTATCAGCCCGAGTTTTGGGCTTTTAAATGACGCCTGGTATCGGGGTGAGATCCTGATTGCCACAGAGCATCTCGCGCTTGATTACCTTAACACCAAGCTGCAGGCAATCATGCACAATCTACCTGTGGTCAAGGAAGGGGCTCTGATCCTGGTGGGCTGCGGTCCGGAAGAGATGCGCGAACTTAACGCGCTGATGCTGGCGGTTTTGCTGCGGCAGGCAGGGCTTTTTGTGGAATATCTTGGGCCTGACCTGCCGGTAGATGACTTGCTGGATTACTCCACTTACGCAAAACCCAAGCTTATTTGCCTGACCATCAACCAGGAACCAACTGCTTATCTGCTGCAAGGATTCGCCGAAAAACTGGCAATTTTGCGTGGAAAACCAAAGCTGGCATACGGGGGGCGCTATATGGATGAGAACCCTGAAGCCCGCAAAGAACTGGGTGGTATCTATCTGGGTTTAACCCTCAGCGAAGCAGTCGCCAAGGTCAAGCATATATTAACATTCGGGGCATAAAGTCCCGAATTAGGGTGCAGGTTTTAAGGATCAGTCAGCCTTTTGGAACCGACCGATCCTTTCCACTCAATTCAAATGTTAAAAACCTTCCAGCCTTGAAATATCCGCGAAGGGCTTAAGCAGCCCGGCGATAGCCTGAAGCAGGCCCAGCCTCGCGTTGCGCAGCGGTTCGCTCTCAACCATGACCAAAACTTTGTCAAAGAACGCGTTGATTAACGGTACGAGCCTCGCGATATAGGAAAGCGCGTTCTCAAAAACCGGGTCTTCTTCCAGGCTTGCCTGTGCCTGTTTTACGGCGTCGAAGAGCGCTTCTTCTTCCGGCTCAACCAAGAGGCTGCCATCGACAGCGAAAGTTTGGGGTAGGTCGCGGGTCATCCGCAGGCAGCGGCTGTACGCTGGCAGGATCACGCTCCAATCATCGCGAGCCACCCAGTCGCTGAGCACGCCAGCATGTTCCGCGGCAAGCGCGGGATTGTTGGCGTTCACCTGCTCGACCGCATCGACCACGTCGTAACGGCTGCCTTTATCCAAAAGCAGTCCATGGAGCCTGCCTGCCACGAATTCGGCAGCAGCGGTAATTACCTCCGGTTTCACTTCCACTGGCTGTAATAGTGCTGCGGAAGATAGCCCTTCGCGAACGTCAAATCGCAAATTCTTCTCGATCAACAATTGAGCCAACCCCAACGCGCTGCGACGGAGGGCAAATGGGTCTTTGTTTCCTGTTGGAGCTAATCCGACCGCAAACAAGCCGATAATCGAATCCAGACGGTCAGCCAAACCAACACAGATACCAGCCCAGCCTTCGGGCAAGCTGTCTTCCAGTGTACGGGGGAGGTAATGCTCAAAGATGCCCTGGGCGACGGCGGGGCTCTCGCCGGATTTCTCAGCGTAGTAGCTCCCCATGATGCCCTGCAGACTGGTCATTTCGACGACCATCTGGCTGGCAAGGTCGGCTTTACACAATTCCGCCACGCGGTTAATGGTGTTCTGTTCCGTTTCGTTCAAGCCCAGGTCTTGGCTCAGTTTTTGGCTCAGATCCTGAATGCGGTGGGTTTTAGCAAGCATGGAGCCGAGCTGCTTCTGGAAGGTTAACTGCTCCAACTCGGGAACGAAGTCCTCAAGCTTTTTTTGCACATCCTCACGGATGAAGAATTCGGCATCAGCGAAACGGGCATGCACGACCTGTAGGTTGCCATCCACGACCGTTTCGGCGTGCTCCAGATCACCGTTGCGAACGATGATGAAATGGTTGGTCAGGCTGCCATCGGTGTTGATCACCGGGAAGTAGCGCTGGTGTTTCTTCATTACGCTGATCAGGACCTGCGCCGGCAGGTTCTGCAAATAACGCGGGTCAAAACTACCCAACAGCGAAGCAGGTCTTTCGACCAGGTTGCCTACTTCTTCCAGCAAGTCAGGATCTTCCGCCAGGGTTCCACCTGTTTTTTCCGCAAGGGAGATCGCCTGTTGCCAGATTGCCTTACGCCGCTCCGCGGAGTCGAGGATGATGCCCTGAGCGTGTAGGTAAGCAGGATAATCAGCAGGATATCGAAGGGCTTTTTCGCCATCCGTTGAAAAACGTAAGCCGCGGGTAACACGTCCGGATTGCAAACCGGCATAGCTGAAAGGTACAACCGCCGCCCCAAGCAGCGCGGTTAGCCAGCGAATAGGCCGCGAGAAGCTCACGCCGCTGTCGTTCCAGCGCATGGATTTGGTGAAACGCAAACTCGCGATCATGTCCGGCAGTGCCTGAGCCAGGATCTCGAGAGTCGGTTTGCCGGCTTCGTGCATTTCCACGACCACATAGCGACCATTTTCAAAGTCGCGCGTTTCGAGCTGATCAACGCTAATGCCGCGGCTGCGGGCGAAGCCTTCGGCGGTTTTGGTCGGCTTGCCGTCGGCGTCAAAAGCTTTATCCGCAGGCGGACCTTTGACCTCGAGCGTGCGTTCTTCCTGGCGGGTTTGAAGCGCTTCCACCTGTACCGCCAGGCGCCGGGGAGTGCCCTGTACGGTTAACTTGTTGTAACCAAGCCGGGAATCGGAAAGCAGAGTTTTGATAAGAACCTCAAGGCTGCTTATAGCGGCATCCAGGTCGGCAGTTGGCAGCTCCTCGCAGCCGATTTCGAAGAGAAAGTCAGCGCGGTCCTCCTGAATTTCGGAGAGCGGTTCCGGCTGGAGCGTTAGCGCCGGCTGTTCGCTTTTCATCCATGGGAAGCCCATATCTTTGCGTTGGGCATAATAAGCTTCAGCTACTTTGCGGGAGAGTTCGCGCATTTTGCCGAAAAGCGCCTGCCGTTCGGTAAAGCCGACGGCACCTCGGGCGTCCAGGATGTTGAATGTGTGTGAGCACTTGATGACGTTGTCGTATGCCGGCAAAACCAGCCCGCGCTCGAGGGCGTTTTCCGCCTCTTTGGTGAAGAGGGAGAACATCTGCCGCAGGTTGGGCACGTCGGCGACTTCGTAGTAGTAGGTTGAGTGTTCCCGTTCCGCCACCTGGAGGACATCCCCATAGGTTCGGCTCTCGTTCCAGCGGATCTTCTGGAAATGATTGACCTTTTGCAGGCTCATGGCGATGCGTTCGAGACCGTAGGTGATCTCGACCGATGGCACATCCAAAACGATACCGCCCGCTTGCTGGAAGTAGGTAAACTGGGTGATTTCCTGACCATCCAGCCAAACTTCCCAGCCGAGCCCCCAGGCGGAAAGCGCCGGAGATTCCCAGTTATCTTCCACGAAGCGAATGTCATGTTGTTCGGGGTCAATGCCCAAAGCGAGCAGCGATTTCAGGTAAAGCTCCTGGGGGTTGCCGGGATCGGGTTTGAGGATGACCTGGAACTGGGTATGCTGCTGCAGGCGGTTTGGGTTGATGCCGTAGCGGCCGTCATCCGGTCGCACCGATGGTTCCGCATAAGCAACCCGCCAGGGCTCAGGACCGAGCACACGCAAAAAGGTGGCGGGATTCATCGTGCCAGCTCCAACCTGGGAATAATAAGGCTGCCAGATCAGGCAACCCTGCCCTGCCCAGTAAGTTTGCAGTTTGAAGATAATGGATATAAAATCTAAAGCTGTGCTCATTTCGAAACCTCGATGTTGATTTAACAGATTGATTATACATCAGCAAAATGCACTCTTCAAAATCACGCCGCCGTTGGCATGGGATTTGGTGATTGGTTAACGGTTTTCGGATTGCATAGCCGGCTCTCGGAGAGGACGTAACTCAGCCGCCGCATGATGGGCACGGGTAGCAATCTCAGGTAAACACGTTGAGTGGTGGCGAAACTATTGCGAAACAGCCTTCAGAAAGCCCGGCGTTCGCAAGCCGTATTCCAACAGGTAGGTCAGGTACTTTTCCAGCAGGCCGGCGAGCTCGGGCTCAACCTCGCTGGGGATTTCGAGTTCTTTGAGTTTGCTCCAGGGATTGCGCTGCAGATGACGCATGTATTTAAGCGTTCCCAGGCTCACCTTCCACGCGGTTGGATCCGCGGAAAGCGAATTAGGGCAGAGCACACCGCCCAACTTTGCAGAGAAGTATTGATCTTCGGGTTTGATTTTTTCGCCGCACGCCGCGCAGTTCTGCAACTGCGGTCTGAACCCCAACAGGTCCATCAACTGAACCTCATAATAGTGCACGGCGGTTTGGGCAGGAGCTCCCTGGTCTAGCCGGGTTAGCGTATCCACCAGGAGGTTGAAAAGCGGACGGTTTTCGCCTTCTTCATACGTGAACCGGTCGAGCAGCTCAACGACATATGCGCCATAGGCAATCAGTTTCAGGTCAGCACGCAGGTTTTCGCAGGTGTTTTGGGCTTCCGCCTGCGAGATCACATCCAGGCTGTGCCCTTTGGCGAGCAGTAATTCCACACGAGAGAACGGTTCGAGGTGCCCTGCCTTACGGCTGCGCAGCTTGCGGATTCCCTTGGCAATCGCCTGCACTTTGCCGTATTCCAGTGTGTAGAGCGTCAGGATCCGGTCGGCTTCGCCATACTCCATATGCCGCAGCACCACCCCCTGAGCGCGATAGCTGCGAGAATCTGGTTTTTTCATGCCAAAATTTTAAGTTACCGGTTAAGGTCTTCGGGCCCAAACGAGCGCGGGAGCAGGTCACCCAGCATGAAAACCTCTTCGTAACCATCTTCTGGTGAGGTTAGGATGACAGGCATATCCAGCCCAGCGAATTCGCGCATTACCTGCCGGCAGGCTCCGCAGGGAGCTCCGGCATTGCGCGTGACCACTGCCAAAGCCAGGATTTTCCGGTTGCCTTCGGAAATCGCCCTGTTGATCGCCACTCTTTCGGCGCAGAGCCCCGAGGGGTATGCGGAGTTTTCTATGTTTGCCCCGCCGTAAACCACGCCATCTTCCGCGAGGACTGCCGCGCCGACTGGATAGTTGGAATAAGGTGAATAGCTGTTTTTTATATACCGGCGCGCCGTTTCGATCAGAAGTTCACGATGCTCACTTGTCAGTGGTTCCATTTTCGCCTTCCTCCTGGAGTGTTTGCGGGTTGATTTTGCGAACTTTAACCTTAATGATGCGCCGCGCGACGACCTGTTCCACGGTGAACTCAAAATCACCGTCAATCACAACCTCACCCGGTTGGGGAACTCTGCCAAGCTGACCATAGATAAAACCACCGAGGGTGTCGGCATATTCATCGGAGAGATGTCCGCCTGTTATCAGGTTAAATTCATCGATCGTCGCCCGACCAAGGATAAGGTAGGTGTCTTCGCCGAGTTGTTCACTGAGTTTTTCCTCGCTCTGGTCGTATTCGTCGCGGATTTCTCCAACGATCTCCTCGACGATATCCTCCAGCGTAACAACGCCAGCCACGCCGCCGTATTCATCGACCACCAGGACCATATGCACCCCGCGGGACTGCATTTCTGCCAGGAGTTCATCCACCTTTTTGGCTTCGGGGACGAAATATGCCTGGCGCATCAGCTGCCTTTGAGCCGCGATGGTATCGTTCCCATCCACAACCGCCAGCATGTCTTTCGCATAAAGCAGACCGATGACGTTGTCGATGGTGCCCTCATAAACCGGTACACGGGAATGGCCCGCTTCGATGAACTCGGAACGAGCGTCGCTGATGGTGGTGTTCACTTCCAGCGCCAAAACGTCTATGCGGGGGACCATGATATCCTTCGCCATGGTATCACCAAAGCGGAAAATGGAGAATATCATCTCCCGCTCACCTTTTTCGAGCGTGCTTTCGGGCTGATCGTTCTCCACCCAGTCTCTGAGGGTGTCGTCCGTAACGGTGAGCGTCACTTTTTCGGCATGCTCCCCAAGCACCAGGGTCATCAGATGGGTTAGTGGGGCGAGCAGAAAAGACACCAAGGCTGCGGTAGACGCCATATTAACCACTGCCTGTTCGGGCTTATCCAGGATTTTTCGTTCGATCAGGAATTCGAAGATGCTGAGGAGCAGATAGGCACCAAATACGATCAAAGCAACCCACCAGATGTTCTGAAGGTTGGCTAACCGGTCGCAAATCAGGACAACCACGGCTGCCACGATGAAATGGCATGCAATCAGCCCCAAACGAAGGGAAGTCCTAAGTCCATCCTTGCCTAAAAGCTGGATGGTTTTTTCAACCTTCGCGTTATGCCCGCTCGCCAAGCCTAATAAATACGGCAGACGGGCGTGTGTGAAAGCAGATTTGGCGGCTGAAGCCAACAAACATAAAAAGACAGCAACCGCGAGGGCTATCCAAAGCCCGATTTCTTCACTCACATTAATCCTTTCTTTCCCTGGGTCTGGCAGGGACCCCAACAACCAGCGTTTCGTCAGGGACGTCATGTGTAACGACTGCCCCCGCGGCTGTTTTTGCACGTTTACCGATTTTTAACGGAGCAACCAGCATAGTGTCGCTTCCGATAAACGTTTCATCTCCAATTTCGGTAAGATGCTTGGCTTTTCCATCGAAGTTACAGGTGATTGTGCCTGCGCCGATGTTAACGTCCTTCCCGATTAATGCGTTACCAATATAGGAGAAGTGACCCATCTTGGTATGTTCACCCAAGGTCGAGTCCTTCACCTCGCCAAAGTTGCCCAGGTGGACATGGTCCATTAAAACCGCCCCACTTCTCAAATGGCAGAATGGACCCATCGTTACATGGCTGCCAACGGTTGCCTTTTCGGCTGTGGAGTATTGGATTACCGAATTGTCTCCAACGCTGGTGTGCAGCAGGGTGGTGTCTGGTCCGATGACGCAGTTTTCACCAATAGAGGTCCTGCCGCGCAGGTGTGTGTTCGGATAGAGGACTGTGTCCTGACCAATTGTGACGTCCATTTCTACCGTAGTGGTATCAGGGTCGAGGAAGCTGACACCCGCCAGCATCCATTGTTGATTTATGCGCTTGCGTAACGCGCGTTCGCAGTCTGACAGATCGACACGGTTGTTGATCCCCAGCCCCTCGGCAGGATCTTCGAGAACTACAGCCTCCACACGGCATGCCTGAGCTTTCGCCTGGGCAACCAGATCGGTTATGTAGAATTCACCTTTGGGGGAAGGCTTGAGCCTCGCTAAGTTTTGCCACATCCATTCCGCGTCAAAACAGTATGCTGAGATGTTGTATTCACGAATTTTGAGTTGCTCGGGTGTGGCAACAGCTTCTTCGACAATCGCCTGAACGCTGCCGTCCGATGAACGAACCACGCGCCCAAACCCACGCGGCAGATCGCCAATCACGCTGGTCATGGTGAGGGTGCTGCCCGTTTCGCGGTGGATCTGAATCAGTCGTTCAATGGTTTCGGGGCGGAGCATGGGCATGTCGCCAAATGTGACCAATAGCATGTCCGCCTTCCCGCGCAACTGATCTTCGGCGGAGCGAACGGCGTGACCTGTTCCAAGCTGCTCAGCCTGTAATGCAAAAGTGACCGCGCTGCCATAGGCACGAGCGAGTTCCTCGCGCACCTGTTCGCCGCCGAAACCGGTCACCAATACCGGCGCGAGATCCACATAAGGTAAGACGGCATCGAGGGCATGGAAAACGATTGGTTTTCCCAACAGCGGATGGAGCGTTTTGGGCAGGTTGGAACGCATACGCTTGCCCAAGCCGGCGGCAAGAATAACTGAAGCGATTGTCATATAAAACTCCGGGAATCAGATAAACAGACAACAGTCAAAATCGGACTGTCAGCCTCGCTATCATCTATACTAGGGTCGTCAGATTGTGTGTCCACAATATTTCAAGCCGGGGCACTTGGAGTCGAACCAAGATCAACGGATTCAAAGTCCGGTGTGCTGCCATTGCACCATGCCCCAACGTAGCCAATATTTTAGCATAGTTTTTAAACCCTGCAAACAATTGCCCGACCCAATTCATTATGCTGCCCTCAAACAGGAGCAAGTCAGCTCCGGTTTTGAGCATAATAAACAAACCGCCCTAAGAGGGCGGTTTGTTCGTTTTGGCATTCTTATTTGAAGTTTCGCAGGGTGCCGTTCCGTTTTTGAACGCACCAACGGAGATATGACGCGGCATCTATCAGGTTTCGTAGGGTGCCGTTCCGTTTTTGAACGCACCAACGGAGATATGACGCGGCATCATGGTGCGATCAACGGAAGATCGCACCCTCTTTTCTGTTCTACGAACTGCGAATAAAAGGGTGTAGCCTTCGGCTAAGGCGTGTGCAGGGTCGGGAGACTACCCATCCGTTTCACGGTGGGCACAGGCGGCGCTATCAGGTTTCGTAGGGTGCCGTTCCGTTTTTGAACGCACCAACGGAGATATGAGGCGGCTGCAAACAATTGCCTGCCCCAATTCATTATGCTTTCCTCAAACAGGAGCAAGTCAGCTCCGGTTTTGAGCGTAAAAAACAAACCGCCCTAAGAGGGCGGTTTGTTCGTTTTGGCATTCTTATTTGAAGACGACCTTGGTCAGGAACAGGACAAGCAGCACCCAGGTCAGAGAAAACACAGCGGCAACCAACAGACCTGCCTTAAGGGCACCCCAGGTGTAGATCCTGGCTTCACGGTCTGTCAGCCCCCCGCCCTGGGGCACAGACTGGTTGGCGCCAGACTCTGGCGAGCCATTAATTTTGTGTGTTCGGTCGTACCAGGGCATTCCGTCAACATTCATGTTGACAATCGTGCGCCCATCATCGTCATCAAATTGCTTTTTCTGAGTCTTCCTCAACTAATGTTCCTTGCTCATTATAGAGATGGCAAACAACCATGTGACCAGGCTCGATTTCGCGGGTTTTTGGTGCGTCTGTTGTACAGATCGGCATCGCGAACCGGCAGCGAGTGTGGAACTTACAACCGGATGGCGGATTCGCAGGAGAAGGAATGCTCCCTTCCAGGATAATCCGTTTCATTTTGAAGTTCGGGTCCGGCACCGGCACCGCGCTAAGCAGCGCCTGGGTATATGGGTGCAGCGGGTTCTCAAAAATGGATTTCTTCTCTCCGTACTCAACCAGGTTGCCCAGGTACATAACACCGACATAGTCGGAAATATGTTGGACGACGGAAAGATCATGCGAAATGAACAGGTAAGCCATTTCGCGTTGGGTTTGCAAATCCTCCAGGAGGTTGATAATTTGCGCCTGGATCGATACGTCCAAAGCCGATACGGGTTCATCACAAACCACAAAATCGGGCTTCAATGCCAGTGACCGCGCCACGCAGATGCGCTGGCGCTGCCCACCGGAGAATTCATGCGGGTAGCGATCTTTCTGATAAGGCTGCAGACCGCAGGACCGCATGATGTCATCAATATAATCATCGAATTCATTTTCCGAAACGATATTGTGCTCACGCACTGCTTCGCCAATGATTTCGCTGACTGGCATACGCGGACTCAGGCTGGAATAGGGGTCCTGGAAAATCATCTGGAGCTTGGGGCGCATTGCACGCATCTCTTTGCTGTCCAGGGTCATAATATCGGTGCCGTCGAAGATAACTTTGCCGCCGGTTGGTTTTAACAGACGCAGCAGCGTCTTGCCAACAGTGGTCTTACCGCAGCCGGATTCACCGACGAGCCCCATGGTCTTGCCGCGTTCAATCTTAAAGCTGATGTCATCGACTGCTTTAACATGACCCACAACGCGCTGCATCAACCCGGATTTGATCGGAAAATATTGTTTAAGGTTCTTTACCTCGACAATATAACGGGATTTGCCATTGGAGCTGTTACTTTTTTTGTTTTTTTCCATATCAGGCCTTTTCCTCTGCGTCTACATATAGATAGCATGCAGCCATGTGGGAATTTGTCAGGTAGAATTCGGGTGGGTATTCCCCATCACAAATTGGCATGCGCCTTGCGCAGCGGTCTTTGAAATAGCAGTAGTTTGGCATGTTGATCGGATTGGGAACATTCCCGGGAATGTTGTAAAGACGGTCAACTTTTTTGTTGATCACAGGCTTGGAAGCCATCAAACCAACGGTATAGGGGTGGCTGGGGTGGTTGAAGACTTCTTCAGCGGTACCCTTCTCGATGATCCTTCCAGCGTACATGACCACAACATAATCAGCCATCTCAGCCACAACACCGAGGTCGTGGGTGATTAGCATGATGCTCGAATTGATCTGGTCCTTGAGCTTTCGCAGAAGATCCAGAATTTGAGCCTGAATGGTCACATCCAGCGCGGTAGTAGGCTCATCCGCAATAATCAGCCGGGGGTTACACGCCAATGCCATGGCGATCATGATGCGCTGTCGCATACCGCCCGAGAGCTCGTGCGGATACATCATGTAGACGCCTTCCTGATTGGCGATGCCGACCATATCGATCATCTTAAGCGTCTGAGCTTTCACTTCTTCATTGGTCATCTCAGGGTTGTGAAGTTTAATAACTTCATCAATCTGATGCCCTGCCCGGAAAACGGGGTTGAGGCTTGTCATGGGCTCCTGGAAGATCATGGAAATCTGAGCGCCTCGGATTTTTTCCATCCGGTCGGTTGGGGTTTGCGCGATGTCATAGACCATATCTTCGCCATTGAAGCGAATTTGGCCCTCCACCGTCTGCCCCTGGGGACGCTGCACCAGCTGCATCAGAGAAAGCGCGGTTACAGACTTGCCGCAACCGGACTCGCCGACCACGCCAACCGTCTTTCCTTTTGGCACGTCAAATGTGACTCCGTCGACCGCTTTTACTGTACCGATATCGGTGAAGAAAAACGTGTGGACGTTGTCGAACTCAACAACATTGTTCGGATCTCGCATCACAGCGGTATATTCGCTTTTGGGGACATTTCTCCGGTTGCGCTTCTTCTCAATCTCGTTGGTAATTCTCCGGTTTTCACGGGAAATCCGACTGGATTCGCGGGCAGTCAAATGGATGCTCTCAGTGACTACCACTTCTTCTACTTCTTCAGCCTGAATTTGGGTTAAATCTTTTTCTTCCGTCATGGCTATTCCTATCGTTTCATCTTCGGATCGTAAGCATCGCGTAAGCCGTCACCAACAAAGTTGAAGCCCAACACGGTGAGCAAGATCAAGAGACCTGCAGGCAACCAAATAAACCAGTAGGTCGTCATCACATACGGATCCGATGCAATATTAATGATGCTACCCCAGGATGCCAGGGGATACTTGATACCCAACCCGAGGAAACCCAGTGTCGCCTCAAAAATGATCACGCCGCCGAGGCTGCCGGTTGCAATCACAATCAGCAGCGGCATCACGTTCGGCACGAGGTGGCGGAAGATTTTTCGGCTTGTGCGGATGCCAGTGGCTTCCGTCGCGACCATGAAGTCCTGCTCACGCAGCGAGAGGATCTGGCCACGAACCAAGCGGGCAATACCCGTCCAGCCCATTAAACCGAGGATAGCCATCAGGATAAAGAGACGCGCCATTGGCGAGACTTCCAGAGTGTCCATCACAGAACCAAAGATGATAATCATCGGGAAGTAAGGGATACTGTTAAAAAGATCGACAAAGCGCATTAAAGCAGTATCCACAACGCCGCTAAAGTACCCGGAAATACCACCGATGATAACGCCCAGAATAACTTCCAGCAAAACCACCACAAAACCAACCAACAATGAAACACGACCGCCATACATTAACCGTGTCATCTGGTCCATGCCGTTGTTGTCGGTTCCCAACGGGTGTTGGGCGGTTGGGAAGTCGAACATCTTGATAACTCTGCTGGTTGTTTGGCGTTTGATATAGAAGTTGGTATTCACACGTTCAACAGTGTACTCAACTCCATTATGCTCAAACTTGCTTTCGCGTTCATTAATAGCTTCCCGTACTAAGGTCTTAAAATCAACCGAAAGGAACTCTTTCTGGTCCAGCGGATTCACAATAATATTGGAGACCTCAGCAAAATTATTGCCCTCAGCTGTTGTTATGGTGTTGGAACCCTCACCATAGACAACGCCATAAGTAACACCTTCTGACTCAAATTCGTC
>JAYFQB010000102.1:0-4314 GCA_034927385.1 Anaerolineaceae bacterium
TGGGATACTCGGTGACCAAGGCTTGTAAAACACTGGTATTTTCCTCGTCCGACAGCCGGACGATCCTGCCAGTGAAGGGCTTGGGGTTGCGGATGTCGCCATGTGAGGCACCCGGATACCTTGCCAAAAGCAGACGTTCGCCGAATTGCAAGGCGTAGTAGGAGTGGATGATCTTCTCGCTGCTGTCGTCCTGGGTTTCATAGTAGTAGAAGGTGGTATCCAGCGCGAAGTCAGGGCGAACGGTTACATACGTGCGAAACGTGTCCTTTGGGTCATTGATGGAAACCAACTCCTCAGAGGTAATATCGAAAGGTCCGGCGAAGTGGTTAAAGAGGGGTTTCGCGCTGCCAACCGCCAGAAGCAAAAGCAGGAGAATCGCGACTAAGGTTGGGAGAACCATGCCAAGGTTGGTTGTTTTCACTGCCTTATGTATGGTTGATTGTTGTTCCATGAACATCTCCTTAGGCTTTGGTGGAGTTATTATACAGCGGCGTGTCTGATCGGTACGAACAAGGTGCCTTTCAGGTACAATACAAAAGCATTCACGTAACCGCGGAGAATACTATGAAAGTCAAATCGCACAGTTCGTTATTATTATTGGTAGTGATGCTGATAGCCAGCTCGTGCGTCAGGTTGGTGGCAAACACCGGGGGGAAGCTTGCGGTGAGTGCCAAACATCCGCAAACAGGCATTCAGCAGGGTCAGGTTTTTAATCTGGAGCTGACGCTCTCAAACCCCGACACCCTCAACGCCTCGGTCCAGGAGATCCGTTTTGGTGCCGACTTCTTTGAGTGGGCGAGTTATGAAGGCTCGGTCCCACCTCTGACCATGGAGCAGCAGGCGAACGGCGATGGTGTCATCAAGATGGATCTGACCATCGCCCCAACGGGGGTTGAGGACTTCGTCTTTCGTTTTAGAGCCAACAAAAGCGGCGACGTAGAAGGGAACTGGCGGGTTGTTTCCGGTTCAGGTGTCACCGCCATCCAAACCACCATGAAAATCACCGGCACCACGCCCACCGGTTGGGATCCAGGTGTCTCCCCTGAGGAGGATGCCCCCGACCTTGGGGCTGTGCCCTACCTGGCGGTGGTGCAGATTACCGCGTTTGTGGAGCTTGACGGCGAATCGGTTCCGCTCTGGACCGGTTCAGGCACGATCATCAGCTCTGATGGTCTGATCCTCACCAACGATCACGTTGTCAGTTCAACCCGCTACGAAAAGGTTGTGGCGCTGCTGGTCTCACTGACCGTTGCCCAGGACCAACCACCAGTGGAAAGCTATTACGCCAACGTTGTTCAGGCGGATGCCGCGCTGGACCTGGCGGTCATCAAACCCGCCTGGGACCTGCAGGGCAACCCGCTGGATTACAGCCAGCTCAAGCTGCCGTTCGTGCCGCTCGGCGACTCGGACACGCTGGATTTGGGCGAATCAATCGTGATCCTCGGCTACCCGGTTATCGGCGGCGGCACGATCACGCTTACCCGCGGCGAAGTTAGCGGCTTTACCTCCGAAAACCCCTACGGCAACCGCGCCTTCATCAAAACCAGCGGAACGATCGCGGGAGGAAATTCGGGCGGGCTAGCGGTCGACGTGGACGGCAGGCTCGTGGGCATACCAACTCAGATGGGCTACGGTGAAGCCTCACTGGATATCGTGGATTGCCGCCCTGTGCGCGATACCAACCGGGATGGCTACATCGACTCAAACGATGACTGCGTGCCAACCGGCGGATTCATCAACGCCTTGCGCCCGGTGAATCTTGCGATGGCTATGATCGAAGCAGCCAAACGCGGCGAAGTTGCCGTTAGCACCGGCGAAGCTCAAACGCTGGCATATCAGAACTCTGGCGATATCATCTTTCAGGATGACTTCTCCGATGCCGCCAGCGGCTGGCTTCGGACGTCGGATTCGGACGGCAGCCGGGCTTACGAAAACGGTGAATACACCATCAACATTACCACACCGATGTACTGGTTTTGGTCTGATCAATACTTTGCCTACGATTCGCTGATGGCTGAGGTGGACACGCGCGTGTTGAGTTCGGCTGGCGACGCGGATTACGGATTTATCTGCGGCTTGCAGGATGACGAAAACTTCACCGCACTCGAGATAAGCGAGGATGGCTACTTCACGATCTGGAAGCAAGCCGGTGAAGACTTCACCACACTAATCGGCTGGACGTACAGTGAACACCTGGCAGGTTCAGGTCCACACCGTATTGCCGCGCAGTGCAGCCGCGAAAAACTGCGGCTTGCAGTGGATGGCTTTCTGCTTGGCGAAATTCAGGACCCCGACTTTATCCCGGGCAGTTTTGGTATGATTGCTGGTACCTACGAAACCGGCGGTTTTAAGGTTGCCTTCGACAACCTGATTATCATGATTCCATGAGGTGAACAATGCGCATGAAAACTTTGACAATCCATCACCTGGTGAAGGGGGAAGACCTCAATCACCACCGCACCCTGTTTGCTGGCAGGGGGGCGGAATGGCTGGTGGAAGCCGGCTTTATCGCCGCGGCAGACCTGCTGCCACCCCAAAACGTACTCTGCCTGAAAATCCATGGGATGACCTTTCAGAGACCGGTAAGACCGGGAGAGGTGGTTCGGTTTGAGTCAAAAATCGTCCAGACCGGTCGTTCCAGGTTGGTTGCCTACGTTCGGGCAACCACCAAAGAGGAGATCACGGTGGATGGTTTCCTAACCTTTGTCTACGTGGATGATAACGGAAAATCCGCCGCGCACGGGATCACGATCGAGGCTGAAACGCCCGAAGAAATCGAATTACAAGAGCGAGCCAACCAGCTTTAGAAGCCGCTGGCTTACCCGAAAACAGAGATGGAACTGCCGGTTATTGTTGGAAGCTGGCAGTTCTTCTGGCAATCCCGCCGGTGGTTTGCCGTATAATAGTCGCAAAAATACATATAATTTGAGGATGGATCATGGGCAGACAGGAAACAAAAAATGAGTATCTGGCTAAATATCGCTACCCACGCAACCAGTTTCGGCGCGGATTTCTGCGGGGTGGGATTGCAGCCGCCGTGAAGCTAATTCTTGATTACAAAGTCTATGGCACCGAAAACCTGCCCGAAAAAGGACCGCTACTGATTGTGGGGAATCATTTTCACTTCCTGGACACCATTGGTCCCATCCACACCACAAAATATCCGTTGGAGTTTATCGGCGATGCCGAAATGCCCAACGCGCCCATGAGCATGAAGCTCTTCCCGCGCCTTTGGCAAACCCTGCGCATCTTGCAGGGCACAGCCAACCTCGAAGCCATGCGTGCGGCTGAAACGATCCTGGAGCAGGATGGCATCCTCGTAATCTTTCCGGAGGGACACGTACACACGCCGCCATTGACTGCGCCACTTCCGGGAGCGGCGTTTATGGCGCTGCGTCTTGGCGTGCCGATCCTTCCAATCGGTACTTACAGCGAGGACGACTGGGACCTTTTGGGTACGATCACAAAGAAACGCCGCAGAGCCCGAGTGGTAACGCGCATTGGTGAGGTTTTTGGTCCCTTAGCGGTAGGGGAAGCAGGCAAGCTCCCCGGACGTGAAGAAGTCAAAGCAGCGGGAAAAATCATCATGGAAAAAATTGCCAACCAGCTTCCTGTCTCTGCCCGGGGGTCCTATTCGCCGGAACTTTCGTAAAAATCTCTCTATGGTTAACAGAATGACAACAAACTCCTGTTATCATAAATACGTTGTTAAGCCAACATTGGCAAGATTGGATTTATGATGGAATACAAGGATTATTACAAAACGCTCGGTATCAGCAAAACAGCCACAGAAGGTGAGATCAAAACCGCGTATCGCAAGTTGGCGCGGCGGTATCATCCGGATGTGAACAAAGATCCAGCGGCAGAAGATAAGTTTAAAGAAGTAAATGAAGCCTATCAGGTGCTTTCGGACCCGGAAAAACGCAAGAAGTACGATCAGTTTGGCTCTGAGTGGCAGAGCTACCAATCCTCGGGCGGTCAGCCGGGAGGTTTCGACTGGGGCAGGTGGCAGCAGTCCCCTCAGGGCGGTCAAACCAGCTATCGAACCGTCTCCCAGGAAGAATTTGGGGATATGTTTGGGGGGCTCGGCGGTTTCTCGGACTTTTTCAATACACTGTTTGGGCAGGGAGGTTTTAGCGCAGGGCAAAGTTTTAGCCGCGGCACACAGCCTAACCAGCGAACCTCACGCAGACTCCAGCCTATGGAACACGAGGTGGAGATAACTCTCGAAGAAGCCTACAGCGGCACAAGCCGCACGCTTCAGTTTGAAGGCGGCAGAAAAATCGAAGCGAAAATCCCCCAGGGCGTTGCTAC
>JAYFQB010000286.1:0-4949 GCA_034927385.1 Anaerolineaceae bacterium
AAGCCAACAATTTTATCCTCAGGGGTGTTAAAGGATAGGAAGTGTTCTTCAGCATTTCCAGCACGGTACACCTGGTCTGTCAGGGTCAATTGGTCGGGTTCAACCTTGCCATATCGGATTTCGCGGCAGCGGATACACTGGCACTGCTGCCCACGCTCTTTCAAAAGTTGTGCGACATCCTGCCTGAGGCTGGTGTTGCGGTTGCCTTCCACGACCAACGGGGACGGAATATCCCGAATGACGCGGTTGATGCGGCAAAACCGCGGAACTTCCAGCTTCACATCAGCAATGAGGGAGATAAGCGTCTCCTCGGCATAAGGCTGGTATTCCCCCGCCTGCCAATAGCGGTAAAGCTCCGCCGATTCGAGCAGCTGGCAGGGATAAATCTTGAGCTCGTCCGGCTGCAAGCCCCCCTCCCGCCACAATCGGCTAAAATCTCTCCGGTCGCTTTCGGGTGTGGCTCCAAGCAGGTTGGGCATCCAGTGCAGCACCACTTTATACCCCGCCGCCCGCACCAGGGCAACCGCCTCCTCAGCCTCCGCCGCTGTGTGACCCCGCCGGTTGCGCAGCAGGACGTCGTCGTCCATGCTCTGCACTCCGATCTGAATTTTAGTAACCCCCTGCCGGCGCAGTTCCAGCAGCCCTTCGCGCGTCACCAGGTCTGGTCTGGTTTCCACCACCAAGCCAACATTCCGGTGAGTGCCGTTCACATTCCTTGCCTGCACCTCAGCCAGCGAAACGATTCCCCGATCGTCCAGGGGGTTTTCCTCGTTGAGCGCCTCAAAACAGCGTCGGATGAACCACTCGCGGTATTCGGCGGGATATGACGACCAGGAACCGCCCAGGATCAGCAGCTCGATCTTTTCGGTTGGATGCCCCACCTGGTGGAGCGCTTTGAGCCTTGAGCTTACTTGCAGGTAGGGGTCAAAGTGGTTCTCAACCCCGCGCCGCGCTCCGGGCTCATCCGAGAGGTAGCTTTGTGGCAGACCAGCTTCGCTGGGGCAAAAGATGCATTCCCCCGGGCAGGGATGCGGTTTGGTCAGGATGGTGATGGTGGTCACGCCAGACAGCGTGCGGATGGGCTTCATGCGTATCTTCGCTAGTAAAACCGGGTCTTCTTCCCACTCACCAGTCTCCACCATGCGTCGATATGCTGCCACCAATGCGTGCTTGGCAAGAAACCCTCTGCCCTGCGGAAGCGGGTTCGCTCGCAGCGCCTGGCGGACCTCAGCCCCGTCCCGCACTGCCTCCAACACCTTGAGTGCCAGTTCCATTTCCTGGTCTGAATACTGCCGCTTCTTCTGCCAGCGTTCACGTTCGTTTGGGAGTACCATGGATTTCTATTCTACCTCATGGCGCGGCTGGATTCTTCCAGAGGCTGTATTTCACGGAAATGCTGAAGTACCTGATAAAATCAGACCATGCAGCCTGAAATGGTCGATAAACTTTTACACCTGAACCAGGATTTCTACGCCACCTACGCGCGGTCCTTTGCCGCGACACGCCATAGCGTTCAGCCAGGCGTGCAACGCCTCTTGCCGCAAATCATTCAAGCCGAAATCGTGCTCGACCTTGGCTGCGGCAATGGCAACCTGGCTGAGCTGCTGATGAGCGAGGGGTTCCAGGGCAGCTACTTTGGGATTGATGAAAACGCATTTTTCCTGGAACAGGGGCAAACCGCCACACAAGATGCAGCTTCAGGCAGTTTCACCTTCCGGCAGGGATCATTGGCAAACGCGGAGTGGATGGATCTGATTGACGAGGCGGACGCCATTTGCTCGTTTGCCGCGCTGCACCACCTGCCTGGTGAAAACCTGCACCGCCAGATGTTCTCCGCGGTTAGCAGAATGCTCAGTCCTAAAGGCTGTTTTTACCTTTCCTGCTGGCAGGTGCTTGGAAATCAGCGTCTCGAAAGCCGCGTGGTTCCCTGGAACCTTTCGGAGGTCGCCACACGCCAGCTTTCGGAAGGCGATCTGTTGTTGGATTGGCGGGCAGATCCAGGCAAACCCGCAAAACTGCGCTACGTGCATCATTTCAGCTCCTCCGAACTGCGTGGACTTGGCGGGGAACAAAAACTCCTCTTTGAGGAGGAGTTTTACTCTGACGGTAAAGAAGGTAACCTGGGTCTTTACCAGGTCTGGCGAAAAGCTTAATCTACCCCAGGGCAACGTCCAACAGCATCATCACCGCAAAACCAATCATGACGGAAATCGTCGGCACGTCCGAGTGATCCCCAGCCGACCGTTTCGCCTCCGGGATCAGCTCTTCCGCTACAACATAAATCATAGCGCCGGCTGCAAATGCCAGGGCATACGGCAGCAATCCCCGGATTGCCAGCACAGCCCACGCGCCTATAACCGCCGCGATGGGTTCCACCAACCCCGAAAGCTGCCCTAACATAAAAGCCTTTTTCCGGCTAATGTTTTCGCCCCGAAGCGGCATTGAAACCGCCATGCCCTCCGGAAAGTTCTGGATTCCGATGCCAAGCGCCAAAGCGATTGCTGAGCTTAGTGTCGAGCCATCAATCCCAGCGCCAGCCGCGCCAAAAGCCACACCCACTGCCAGCCCTTCCGGGATGTTGTGTAGGGTGATTGCCACCACTAGCAAAACGCTTCGCTGCCATGAGCTCTTGACACCCTCAGGCTGAATTTCGCCAGGGTGAAGGTGCGGCAGAATTTTGTCAACCGAAAGCAGGAACCCTCCGCCTGCCAGGAAACCGACCACAGCCGGCATCCAGACAGGCACACCCAAACTGCCAGACATGTTTATAGCCGGTGCGAGCAGCGAAAAGTAACTTGCAGCAATCATCACGCCCGCCGCAAAACCCATCATGGCATCCAGCCATTTTCGGTTGAGCTCTTTGCTGAGGAACACCCCAGCCGCCCCAAGGGCAGTCATCGCGTAGGTAAAAGCTGTGCCGAGCAGTGCTTGTATTATTGGATTGAATTGAGCAAATTTGTCGATGACCATAACGTCCTTCTAATGATAAGATTAATTCGATAGGTATTGTAAACCATGCCCAAACGATTGGATAGTCCTACCCATAGCACAGCCGATGCATTGCTGGAAACTCTCGAAACCTGCCTAAAGCTGCGCCTGAATGACCCATCCCTTGCCTCAACAAACGCCATGCGGCTTTTCAATGGTTTTTATGAAGGCTTACCCGGACTGACAGTTGACATTTTCTCCGACACCGTGGTTATCTCAGAGCATAGCCGCGAACGCACAGCAAACCCGGCTTTCCACCAGGCGATTGCGGCATTTTACGCAAACGCGCTGCCAGGCGTAAATAGCGTCCTGCTCAAACAGCGCCGTGCCGATGAGGCTGGTCCCCGCAAAGGCACAATGATCCTCGGTGAGAACCTGCCAACATCCATCCAGGAAAACGGCGTAAATTACGCGCTGGACCTACAACTCAACCAAGACACCAGCTTCTACCCGGACACCCGCGCTTTACGCCTTTGGCTTACCAACCGAATGGAAAACCTCCGCGTTTTAAACACCTTTGCCTACACCGGCGCGCTCGGTATCGCGGCTCTTGCTGGCGGCGCGAGAGAGGTGATCCAAACCGACCTAAACCCCCGGTTTCTGGAACTCGCGCACCGATCGCAAGCTCTAAACTGCTTCCCCGGCACGATGAAGACCCAAAATCAGGATTTTTACCCGATGGCTGCGGGTTTCAAGAGTCAATCACAGCTCTTCGACTGCGTCATCCTGGACGCCCCGCTCTTTTCTCAAACCAGCCGCGGCAGAGTGGATTTGCTCCAGAACTGGCAGTCTCTGATTAACAAAGTCCGCCCCCTGGTGGCTCACGAAGGCTGGCTGGTGGCAATCAACAACGCCTTGTTTTTGCCCGGAAACGAGTTGATGGAAAGCGTCCGAAAACTGACCGTGGGCGGCTTCCTGGAAGTTTCAGAGATCGTTCCCATTCCGCCAGATGCCGCTGGCTACGCGCAAACCGTCGTCGCCAAAGCGCCGGCTGACCCCGCGCCTTTCAATCACCCCACTAAGATCATAACAATACGCGCCTACCGCAAAGACGGCAGGCGCGCGTAACTCGTCGTTTTAGGCTTTTATTACGCCTGGTAGTGAATGAACTTCTCGCCAACCATGTTGCAGATCGGGCAGCGTTCGGGGCGTGTTCCCAGCTCAATATATCCGCAGGTTGGGCAGAGATAGAATTCTGAGATCTCGAGGTCCTTGCCTTCGCGGGCGGCTTCGAGAGCTTTTTTGTAGAGATTTGCGTGCACGTCCTCAGCAGCAACAGCGTAACCAAACATGATTCTCGCGCGGTGATTTTCGGTTGTGGCTTCGGCAAGCATGGGGGGATACATTTCGGTGAACTCGTAAGTCTCACCATCAATTGCATCCTGCAGGTTATCCAGCGTGGATTGAATCTTATCCAACGCTTTCAGGTGACCAGCGGCGTGCGTCAGCTCTGCCTGTGCGGTTGCCTCGAAAAGTTTGGCAATATTCGGAAGACCGTCAGCGGCTGCCTTTTTTGCATAGGCAGTGTATTTCTGGAAAGCCTGGCTCTCCCCGGCGAATGCGGTCTTTAAATCATCAATCGTGTTGCTCATAAATATTCCTCCGTGGTGTATGGTGTCAAAATTGTAATCCAAAACTGGAAAAACGTCGTAATTATTATTTTGTTCATGATAATGGTAAATTTACCGCCGCGGACACATCCGAACACGGCAGAAGCTTTAATTTTTTATCGGAACCATTTGCATTAAACCAGATGACCATGATTCACAAGACCCCTCCACCCTAAGGATGACCATAAGTTCCCTCCCACAATTCCCCCTAAAATTTGTAGGATTGTCAATCATCTTGGACACGCTGAGCTAAAAAAGAAACAGGGGAAATGAAGCCCAAAGGTTTCATCGGAATACGGTTAGAGCGGTAATTATGACGTTTCAGTTGTGTTCTAAAATCCGAGAAGGAAT
>JAYFQB010000321.1:0-2854 GCA_034927385.1 Anaerolineaceae bacterium
AACAAGATAAAGGTCAGACAGATGCCATCAACCAAGGCTTCGCGCGGGCTTCTGGCGAGATTCTGGCGTGGCTCAACTCCGATGACATTCTTTACCCCAGCGCGGTCAGCTCCGCTGTCCAACAGATGCAGGAACACCCCAAAGTGGGCATGGTCTACGCCGACTGTCATTGGATCAACGCCGAAGGCAAAGTGATTGGCAACTTCCCTGCCGCTCAAACCAACCTAAAGAAACTGCGCCGTGGATACGTCCATGTCCCGCAGCAAACCGCATTTTTCCGGGCTGACCTCTGGCGCCAGGTTGGTCCGTTGGACGACAGTTTTTATTTTGCCATGGATTACGATCTCTGGACGCGTCTGGCAGCCCGCGCGCCACTGCTTTATGTTCGTGAGGTTTGGGCAGCCTTCCGCCTGCATGAAGGTGCCAAGTCGATTGCTGAGGACGACCGCTGTTGGCCCGAGATGCTGCGGGTGCACTATCGCGATGGTGGGAAGAAAATCTCCATGTTGACCTTGAAGTATTCAGTCCGCAAACTGGTTCAGCCGTTATGGATGCGGCTGCGTAAGCGCCGCTTGCGTTGATTGCCTGTTGAATCTTCGAAATTAAGAAGCTAAGCCCTCCATCAGGATCAGTCTAATAGGATTCGAGAGTGCTCAGTTAATCAATTCCGAGATTAATAAAATCAACCCTGCCGTTTTGCCGGCTTCCAGTTCACCAGGAACAGCCCAACCACAGCAATAACCAAACCAATCAAACCGAGCGGGGAGATGCTTTCGCCCAGGAATAACCAGGCTAAGAGCGTGATTTGAATCAGCATCGAATTATTGATCATGCTCGATTCCATCGCTGTTAACAAGCGTAGAGTGTGGTTCCAGACCCAAAACGCAAAGGCGGTATTGAGACCCGCAATCAGCACCAACAACAACCAGGTTCTCTGGCTTAACGGGGGAATGCCCTGAAACACAGCCACCCCAGCCAACAGTGCCACGGCTCCGATGCCCATGCTGACGCCCGTCACCACCATGGGGTCCAGGCGTTGACCGCGATTCACACCCCGCCCCATGACCGCCGCCACCGAATTGGAAACAGTGGTCAGAAGCGCCAGCGACACCCCAAGCACGCTCTTTGGAATGGTGGTCACCGGCAGAAAATAAACCAAAACACCGGCAAGGAAAATCGCCATTCCACCCCACTGCAAGCGGGTCACCGGTTCTTTTAAAAAGATCAACCCCAACAGCGCCACCATCGGTCCGGTGAAGCTCAACAGAAGGCTCATTGTGATTGCGTCCAGGTGCGCCAACGCCATGAACTGCCCACCTTGCGTGATCGTGTAATATACCAACCCCAGGATGACCAGGTAGCGCCAGTCAAACGCGCTTAACTGCCTGACCTCATCCTTTCGTTTGATCAACCCCGGCAGGAGGAACAGAAACGCCAGCATGTAGCGGATTCCCGTGAAAGCCAGCGGTGGGACGTCCGTAAGATACTTTTTTACCAGGATGATGGAGCTGGACCACAGCAAGGTAACAAATAAGGCTTGAAGAATGGCTTTTCCGCGAGATGTTTGGGTCATTGGGTGTTTTCCTCGTGCGATTATAACATGCCAAACCTCGAACCGCCGAAGCGTGTTACTGCCCACCAAAAGGCTCCTAACCCCCAATCCTATCCGGGGAAATCCATTGAATATCTATTGACAAATTTTTGTGATTGTAAGAGAATCCTCTTATCGCTGATCTGAACACAACGTGTTCAACTACGGATCTTTCACTCACCTGACAAAAAAAGTAATAAAGGAGCTATGATGAAATTTAGGTTTAATTTCCTGCCTGTTTTCCTTAGGCTAATGATCATATCGGGTCTGATTTTGTTTCTGTTTAACTCCATTTCGACAAAGCAAGCAACCGCTCAAAAATCCCCGCCGTTGGTGGGATTAGTCCCGGATGGACCAATAGACGACCAAGGATTCAACCAAATGGCGTACGAAGGGCTTATGCGGGCTGACAGTGAAAACCTGATAGAAGGAAACGTCTATTTACCTGCTGGAAATGAATATTCCGACTACGCCTTAGCTATCTCTCAATGCGTTTCCGCCGGTAACTCACTGTGCATCGCGGTTGGTTTTATGATGGGTGATCCTCTTTTGTGGGCTGCAACGAATCACCCCGGAACTGCTTTCGCTATTGTAGATATGACCTGGGACGAGTCCACCTACCCGGCGAATTTGCGCGGTATGCATTTTTCAGTCGATGAAGCGGCTTATCTTGCTGGCACCCTTGCCGGGCTCATGACCGAGACGAACAAGATCGGCATTGTCGCCGGGATGGACATCCCACCGGTAAATGACTTTGTTATACCCTACCTATACGGCGCCCAGTGGGCAGCCCCTGAGGTATATGTCATGGTAAATTATGCCAACGATTTTTCAAACGAGGCGATAGGGGCAGACCTGGCAGATTTTCAAATGGGGCGTGGCGCGGATATTATCTTTGGCGTCGGTGGACAGATGGGAAATGGCGCAATCAAACAAGCCTGTTCGCATGGTGTGTACTGTATTGGTGTAGATGTGGACACCTACTACACTGCCTTTCAAGGCGGCACCGTCAGCGGCGCAGATCTGCTTTTGACCAGCGTGATAAAGCGGGTAGATAACGCCGTCTACGATACCATTGTGGCACATGTAAACGATACCTTCACCCCCGGAACGTTCACTTACAACACAGAAAATGGCGGTGTTGGTCTGGCTCCCTACCATGATACCGAGCCAGACATCCCCACAGAGGTGATTGCCTACCTAAACAATGTTGCGGCAGGGATTGCCAATGGCAGTGTGAACGTCTGGCAGCCATTTTACACA
>JAYFQB010000058.1:0-2268 GCA_034927385.1 Anaerolineaceae bacterium
CAGAAGCTCAGGCACTGTGCCGTGCGCAACAACTCCGCTGCCCAGATTGATAATACGCACGCCATGCCTTCTGGCGGCAAGTATATCGTGGCCAACGCATCCGGCGTCGCAAACCTCCTCGGCGACAACCACCGCCCTGCATGGCGCGCAGTTTTCTAAAATTGAATCGATATCCAAAGGATTGATTATATTGAGCTTAACTATCCTGGCTTCAACATTTTGCTTTTTCAGTATATCAAGCGCATCCAGAGCAGGATTTATCATGTCGCCGTATACGACTATTGCGGCCTCGTCCCCTTCGCCCAGTGTAACAACGGGCGCGTTTGCGCTGCTGCCCTTAAATCGACCCTCGCAGCCGCGCGGATAGCGGACTGCAACGGGAATGTTGATGCGGTTTATCGCCATGTCAAGCATAAGCTGCAGCTCGGCAAAGCTTGACGGGCAGAGTATTGCCATATGCGGCACACTGCGCAGAAAGCTAAGGTCAAATACGCCGTGATGCGTCTCCCCGTCGGCGCCGACAAGCCCTGCTCTGTCAACGGCTAAAACTACGTGCAGCTTAAGTATCGCCACATCGTGGATAAGCATGTCGTAGCCGCGCTGCAAAAAGCTGGAATACACCGCGAACACAGGGCAGACGCCCTGTTTTGCAAGCCCTGCCGCCATAGACACGGCGTGCCCCTCGGCTATGCCAACATCTATAAGCCGCGCGGGAAACTCCCGCTCAAACTGCGAAAGGCCGGTTCCGTCGCACATTGCGGCGGTGATGGCAACGATACGGTTGTTTTCTCTTGCAAGGCGGCACAGATGCGCTCCGAATACGTCCGAATAGCAGTCGCAGCCCTTTTTTACGCCTATCTTAGGGTCAAAACTGGAAACGCCGTGGTAGGCTTTCGGATCTGCCTCGGCAAGAGGGTAGCCCTTTCCCTTTTTGGTTTTAACATGCAGCAAAACGGGGCGGTGCATTTCCTTTGCCATTATAAGAGCGCTTTCAAGCTGGCGGATATCGTGTCCGTCAACAGGGCCGAGATAGTAAAACCCCATCTCCGAAAACGTGTTGGAGGGCAGAAGGCTTCTTTTGATTGTCTCTTTAATATGGTGTATGAACAAATAAAGGGCATTAAACCGGCGCATAACGCGGCGGTAATTGCGCTTGAATTCAAGATATCCGCTCTTTACGCGCAGGCGCGAGAGAACGCGGGCAATTCCGCCGACATTTTGCGAAATGCTCATCTCATTGTCGTTTAGTATTACCACCATTGGTTCGCCGCTGAGTCCGGCATTGCTCAGCCCCTCATAGGCAAGGCCACCCGAGAGCGCCCCGTCGCCTATTATGGCGGCAACCTCATACTCTTCTGCCAGCAGACTTCTTGCCCTTGCCATTCCCAGGGCTACAGACACGGAGTTTGAGGCATGCCCGGCAATAAACGCATCACACTGGCTCTCAGCCGGTTTTGGAAAGCCCGAAAGCCCGCCGTATTGCCTGAGAGCATCAAAGTTATCACGCCGTCCTGTAAGAATCTTGTGGACGTAGCTTTGGTGTCCAACGTCAAACACCAGCCTGTCTCTGCTCGAGTCGTAAATTCTCTCAAGGGCGATGGTAAGCTCAACGGCACCGAGGTTTGAGGCCAGGTGCCCTCCGTTTGCCGAAACTTTTTCTATGAGAAAGTCCCTAATCTCCGAGGACAGATGTGCAAGCTCCTGATAGCTCAGCTGCTGCAGGTCTTCGGGGGAATTTATTGAGTTCAATATATCCAAATGATATGCCCTCATTCAATTAACAATAGAGTTTAACTGCATAAAATACAAAAAAGCAGTTTAGTACAGCCATCATAGCAAAAAACGCCCGCGTTTACAAGAGTAAGCGGGCGTTTTTTTCAGTTTATTCATAAATAAATGAATACTCAGCTGCGGCGCATAGCCAGTTTGTCGGAAAGCCACTCCAGAAAGGCGGTGTCTTTAAAGCCGCGGCGAAGCGCATCTTTAGCATCTTCCGTCTTGCTTAAAATAAGGTTTTCACATGCCCCCAGCCCCATTACGGTGGCAAAGGTGGACTTGTTGTTGTTTGCATCGGAGCCTATGGGCTTGCCGAGTTCCTCAACGGTGGATACGCGGTCGAGCATATCGTCTCTCACCTGAAAAGCCAGGCCCAGGGCATCGGCAAAATCTGCGGCGGCGCTTATCTGCTGCGGGCTTCCTTTTCCGACTGCGACACCTATGGTGCAGGCCGCTTTTATCATTGCGGCGGTTTTTCGGTTGTGGATATCT
>JAYFQB010000177.1:0-3531 GCA_034927385.1 Anaerolineaceae bacterium
CGCCTTGCCCGCCGTGGCAATATCCTGCTGGCGCTCGACGGCTTTTTAGACATCCTGCGCAAAAACAAGCATTTCCATGACGATGACGTCCGGGAAGTCTACCTGGCATTGCTCGAAGTGTTGGGGGACGAAAACCCCGAAGTGCGAGCCTACCGCGTTGACCTTTCCAACGTGCTTTTCTAAACCTTCTCCACTGTTAACAGCCTCAAAGTCGCTCCCAACGGACCCTGGATTTTTTTGATATCTGGCCTGGTAATGTGCCACTTACTCCATTTGTATTAGGTTGTATAGGGAAGACGTTGAGCTGCGTAAACCGCCTTTCGTATAATCACGTTTGAGGGCTCTTAACCGAGCCTGTGTTCTAAATTGTGATTTGGTGTGAAAGGAACAAAGATGAGCGCCAATCGGGTAAATCAAATCTTGAATATCAAGTATCCCTTTGTCCAGGGATCAATGAATTGGCTGACCTCTGCGGAACTGGTCGCGGCGGTATCAAACGCGGGCGGGTTGGGCTTGTTGGGTCCCAATGCTGGTCAATCCTCGGTCACGCGTGACCCCGTGGAAACGGCCGATCGCTTCCGCCGTGAAATCCGAAAAACACGCGCCCTGACCGACAAGCCTTTTGGGGCGCAATACATCATGGGTGTGCCGGGCCTGGCCGACCCTTTTAGCGAGGAAATCCTCAAGGTCATCCAGGAAGAAGAATTGCGCGTTCTAATGGTGCTTGGAAACGGCAAGGAGTACGAAGCCGGCCAGGCCAAACGCTTCAAGGATATGGGTTTCACCATCCTGTGGCGCGACTTAAATCCCTCGGTGCGATCAGCGCTCGAGGTCCAGCAGGCTGGCGTCGATATCTACATTGCGACTGGTTACGACGAGGGCGGGGCCTTGCCAGGGGAGCCGATTGGCACGCTTTCGATTGTCCCACTCATCGCGGACGCGCTGGATATTCCGGTGTTGGCGGCTGGCGGAATCGCGGATCGGCGCATGGTCAAGGCGGTGATGGACGTTGGCGCGGAGGGTGTCTACGTTGGCACCGCGCTACTGGTCGCGGAGGAGTCACCGGTCAGCCCGGTGTGCAAGCAGGATATTATCCATGCGGACATGAATGACCTGGTGTTGTTCAAGGCCATCCCGACGGCTTGGCGCTGCATCCCGCACAAGCTGGCCATCGAATTGGCAGAACTGGACCACCAGGGAGCCTCCGGACCTCAGATTGCCAAACGGATGAGCGAGGTAGGCGACATCCGCACTGCCATGCTGCTGGGTCATTTGGACGAAGGGATAGTAAGTGTCTCGAACGCCGTGAATTACGTCCGGGAAATTCGTCCTGTAAAGCTAATCATTGAGGATATGATGAGGGACATCGCCCTCTGAGACCCGCGAGGGACAAAAGAACAGCCCCAGGAAATATCCTGGGGCTGTTTAGTTAATGGAGGGGCTATGACTGTGTGTAGATCAGGATGGCGTCATGGAAAAAACGAGCCGCACCTTCCCCAAGTTTGCCATCGTAGAATTGGGTAAATCGTTCATCCGCGACGTACATTTCCGCCAGGTTTCGATGCGCCAGGGGGGTGTACGCGCCCTCAGTCCAGAAACAGCCTATCCATTCGCGATGGGCGGCGCAAGCTTGTTGGGCAGCCTGGCAGGCTGGGTCGCCCAGGCGAATGGCTTCCGCGAGCAAGGTAAAAACCCGTTCCGACAGGGTTTGCTGGTATTCCCATTGCGATTGGGACATGCCTATCAGGCGGGCATTGGAGTCGTCAACTGCCTGGTCACCATACCGTTGTCGCGTTTCGCGGCCAAACTTTGCTTCATTTTCAGCAATGATTTCGGTCTTAAATCCCTCAAACTTCTGTTCGTTTGTCATCTTATATTCTCCTTTCAATTCCGCAAGCGTGCGGTTAACATTAAGTATCAACAAATCCAGTTGTTTTCTTTTTGCACGCAGAAGTTCGAGATGGACGAGCAGGGTAGCTTCCTTGTTGAAATCCGGAGCTCCGAGGATCCTTTTGATAAGCCTCAGTTCCATGCCCATCTCCCGAAAGAATAGGATTTGCTGCAAGCGATCGATGTCTGCCTGCTCGTACGTTCGGTAGCCATTCGAACTGTTTTTGCGTGGTACCAGCAGACCGATTTGATTGTAATAACGGAGCGTTCGGGGGCTGACATTCGCCAGGTTAGCCAATTGTTGAACCGTCCAACGATCATTTTTTGCCATGCAAACAGTATAAACCCTAACGTTACGTTAATGTCAAGGGGTAAAGGATTAATCCTGTGTCATTCCGAGTACAGTGAGGAATCTTGAGCGTGAAGCGTCTTTAGCTCTGGTAGTTCTCGCGGGTCTAGGTTCTCGCCGCTTACTTGACCGAGCGAGGCGTTCGTTGCTGGGTTCTTAGTGACTGGAGCTCCAAAGGCCTGTGGTAAAAATTTGAGTTGGTGGTAATTATAACGAGACCCAGTATGTCAAGTGATATTAAATCGACTTCCAGGATCTGGACACACTAGAACGAAATTAATCCATCTTGAGATTATTTAGAAATTGCCTCATATTGAAAGATACAAAAGGGGGGATAAATTTTCTTTCCTCTCATTATTTGGAATGAATGATTTATTTTTTCCGGTTTATACTTGAAAACGATAGTCCCTCGGGAGGAAAATGATAAGAAAACGTAGTATTGCCCTGCTTTGCTACTTCACAACTATGCTTTTGGCAGGCTGCGTACCTTTCAAAACAAATACACCCACACCAACATCAATTGCTGATGTTCTTGCTGATCAAAATTGGACAATGGAAGGATTGGTGTTAGAAGTTCGTACAAGTGATAGAGTTATAGTCTTTTTTGGGGAAATCGAAGATAAGCCTAATGTTATTACTTCTCTGGGTGAGGTCAGCTTCGCTGGAGATTGTCTTGTTTGGAAAGCGGAGGGTGGGACCGTCCGCCCAGCATCCATATCTGAACTTACAATCGGACAGAAGATAAAATTTAAAACTGAAACTATACTCGAATCTTTTCCCTTTAAAACACAGGCTTATGAAGTCCTCATATTGAGCCTCGGGGCAGTGGAAAGTCAAACGCCTATCTCCACTTTTATTACGCCACAATTCATCGGCACTATCACTGGTCTCGAGGATTATGAGAAGGGATCTGCAACCAAACTAGTCCATCTGGAGAATATTGACTTTCCTCAACGCCCTGAGGTTGAAGAAGCTGACTTGGTGCTGACCAGTTATAGCCTGATCTGGAGGCAGACAAAAAGCGGCTATGAGTTATGCAAGGAAGATGGGCTTGCGGTGGGACAGGTTGTGAGCATTTTATCGCCACGTTTTTACGGAGTAGATGAATTAAACCCGTACCCAGAGCCAATCGAAGAAATCATCATATTGCCTTAAGAGGATGTCTCCGTTTTTTAAAACAACTCTTTTGATTTCGTTGATTGTCATTTATCCCTTCTTACTTTAGCAGATGGAGTGCGTTAAGAATGTCTCTCCCTCTTTGTACGCTGTTGATAAATTGAGATTGATCAGCG
>JAYFQB010000010.1:0-5745 GCA_034927385.1 Anaerolineaceae bacterium
GGGTGCCCACGTGGTTTGAGGTGGTGATGAGCATGCCGTTTGCGCCGTTGGGGGCAAGACGTTTAAAGAATTTAACCTGGAGCGGCTCGTACGTTGGCCAGGGTGGGGAAAGGTGACTTGTGTTTTGTGTTAAATCGTAAACTTTAAATTTATCCCAATTGTTAATCATAGTTCCTCCAAAAGATTATTCCTCCAGAAGACCTTCGTCTTCAAGGAGGTTAACAAACGCTTCTAAAGCTTGTTCAAAACAAGCCATTGGTGGGTGCACGATGCCCGCGCCCACCTGACCCACACCGGCTTCCTTATGGGCGATGCCGGTGTTGATGACTGGTAACACCTGAGTTTCGATTACTTTGCGGATGTCTATGCCGGTGGGTGCCCCTCTGAAGTTCATCGGCGGCAGTTTGTAGGCGCGGCTTTCTTCCGTGGTGATCTCGTACATGCTGGTAGTATAACGCACGGCGTCCTTAGGGGTACCGCCCACAAATTGCACAATCGCCGGCGCGGTTGCCATCGAGAAACCGCCAATGCCGAGCGTTTCGGTGATGCATGAGTCGCCGACATCCGGGTTGGCATCTTCCATGGAAAATCCGGGGAAGTAGAGTCCGTCGATGATTTCAGCCGGGGCAGTAAACCAGCGACCGCCCAGCCCCGCCACGCGAATGCCAAACTCTGTGCCGTTGCGTGCCATGGTGTAGACGATGGTTGAATGTTCTACCTTGCCCGCGGGTTCCAGGGTGGCTTTGGCAGCCGGCATGGAAAGGTTGAGGAAGGTATGGTCGTTGCTGTTCAGGAATTCCAGAACGGCAATTTTGTCCTGATCGCTGAAGGAGGTTTTGACGATGCTGGGGGCAATTTCGCGAATCAACAGCGAGGTCGCCGCTTTGTTGCGGTTGTGCACTTCGTCGCCCATCTGAACAGCCTGAGCGATCATGATCTTCAGGTCGATTGGGCCATGGATTTCGATGGTTTCTTTCAGGACGGGATAAAGCACATTCTCCATCCATTGGAGATGCTTGATCACTTCCGGACCATAAGCACCCATACGCAGCACCTTGCCAAGACCCTCATTCAGGGTGCAGTAGGCGCGGTTGCCATAGGCTTTGTTTTCGATGATCCAAACGGGCATCCTGGCAGTCACAATCCCAGCCATGGGACCAACCGCGTCGTGGTGGTGGCAGGGTTCAAAGCGAAGCTTACCGGAAGCCGCGTATTCAGCCGCTTCTTCGGGGGTGGATGCCAAACCTTCATACATCAGGCCAGCCATCACGCCGCCGCGCAGCGGACCGGACATTTTGTCCCAGGTGATTGGCGGACCCGCGTGGAGAAACAAATCTTTTGCCATGCCAGGGATAACCTCCCCAGCCACGCCCAAACCGACCAGTGTCGGCTGTCCATTCTGGATTATTTCCAGAGCTTCCTTATTTGCGGTTTCAATGATCTCTATCAATGTATCACTCCTTCCAATTGATTATTTCCTGACCTTATTGAGCTTGCTCAGCAGGTCAAGCATGTTCTTCTTGCCGCCTGCTTTTGGCTTCCAGTTTACCTGCACAACGGTTACATCCTGGCTTTTCAAGTCGTTTTGGAAGGACTTTAAGCCAAGGTTGATTACTTTGAGTTCCTGTTTAAAGAGGTCATTAACCGACATTTCAGGCTCCTTTCTTCATGCCCTGCAGCACGCGGTCCGTCAGCCGCACAGCCTGGGCGTTGGACGGCATCACCAAAATATTTTCTGCTTCGAGGGCGGCGATCGAGCGGTTCAAATCCTGGCTGTCCAGGTCTGTGCCGCAAACAGAGGCGATCACGATAACATCTTTGCCCTGCGCGGAAAGGCGTTGGCGAATCTCGCGAACCGAGGCAGCCACAGCCCCTGCCGGGTCCTGGTAAGAGCCAAACCCAAGCACAACGTCCACAAGAATGACGCCAGTCCGCCCATCCACATGCGACCTAAAAAATTCAGTCCGGGTTTGGGGGTCGATCATCGGGTGAGGCCTGCCGCGCGTGAACTGGTCTTCGCCGAGGTCGAGGCAGATATGCCCGCGTCCATCGGAAAGGTTTTCGATTGCCATTTCGGGCGTGAGAGGGATGTTGGAATAGATGCTGTGTCGGTTGCCCAAAAGCTTCATTGCCTCGTCCGCCAGCGTTCCACCCGTAAACAAGGCACGCAGCTCGGTCTGGTCACTCTTTAACAAGCCAACCGCGTTCTCAACGATCCGGTCAACTTCCTCCTCCGCCAGCGAGAATCCAGTGAAGTCTGTGTATGCCTGCCCCCGAAGAGCCCTTACGGCTTTTTGGGCGGCATCCTCAAGGCTAATACAGGGGATAGCTCCCACTGCCTCAATCGCCGCCTTGTCTCCGCCGATAAAATCAATCACGACTGGTTTGGGGCAAGTTTTGGCGATCTGGTAGATCTTCTCCGCAACGGACGGCGCCGGCGGCTTGGAAATCAACACAATCAATTCAGTTTCAGGGTCAGCGATTAAGGATTCAAAACCCTGGATCATCATCAGCCCGCCGATTTGTTCTTTCAGGTCGCGACCGCCGGTGCCGATGACCTGCGAAAGCCCCTCCCCAAGCTTGTGGACCTGCACCGTTACCTCCTGCGTGCCCGTGCCCGAGGCTCCCACCACGCCGATTTTGCCGCGCCGGACGGCGTTGGCAAAGCACAGGGGTTTTCCGTTAATGATGGCTGTGCCGCAGTCGGGACCCATCATCAGCAGCCCTTTTTCGACGGCTTTTTGTTTGAGGCGTAGCTCATCCTCCACGGAAACATTGTCCGAGAAGAGCATCACATGCAGACCCGCGTCCAGCGCGTCCTCAACCTCTACTGCCGCATATTGACCAGGCACGGAGATTAAAACCAGGTTGGCTCCGGGCAAAGCCTGAATAGCGGAACGTAAGGAAGGCGGTTGGTATTCTTCGTCGCCTTCAGACTCCGAGCTTTTGTTCAGGTAGTCACTAAAGGCATCCTCGATCTCCTTCATGGTGATCTGCGATTCGTCCATTTTCGCGGCGATGAAGAGGTCGTTCGGAGTCAGCGTGTCAAACTCGCTTGAAGCTAATTCCAAATCCTTCGCGAGGCTCAGGTTTAGGTCGGTGCCCATCCCCACCAACACATCTTCAACGCCCTCCAGCTTCTGAAGTTCTCTCGACAACAACATGAGTGTTACCGAATCGTAATAGGCATTTCTTTTAATACTCGTCTTTAAGGTCATATGCCTGGCACAGGTTGCGGTTGATTTCGCTCAACCCATGCTCGCTCTCCTTTCTTTTCTGTGTTTGTCAAAGTGTTCTGATACCATTCCAAGGCGCAGATCAGCCCAAGCAGGAAATCCCCACCCGAAGAAGCTCCGTGCCGCAAAACCTGACTGGCGCACTTTTCCAGATCGTCCCCGTTTTGAAAAAGGCAGGTGTAAACAAGCCGCTGGTGGCTGATGCTGGTTTTTCCCTCCGCGGCATGCCTGAGCATGTTCGCGCTGATGAGGGTGGTTCGATTTTTCGCCATGCCGGTAATTGTCTGATTAAATTCGCGAATCCAAGGGAAGCGGTCCCGATCCAAGCCATCCACTATATCAAATAACAACAGATATGCCGCCAGGAAATCATCACAAGAGGGTGTGGAACCCATGCCAAAGCCGACCAACCGGTCAGCCAACCGCAAAGCAAGCTGCCAGTCGCGCGTGTTAAGCGCGTTTGTGAACGCCTCGAGGTCCTCCGCGATGTAGCGTGAGTAGATGTTGCCCGCGGGGGGTTGGGAATCGGTGATCCAACTTGTCAGGCGCGGCAGGAGCGGCAGCAGCCCCTCCGCCGGCTGTTTAGCGAGCCATCGAACCAGGCGCAGCCTGAGCCGCGCGATTTCCTCCGCAGGTCGGGCAACCTGATTCGTCGGCTGCCCAGGCACCCAAACCCGGGCATTGCGCAAGTTTATGGAAAGTTTTCCGTCAAGCAGGTCGATTTGCCCGCCAGCCAAAACAACCTGATCGCCGGCTGTGAAACGACCTGCCAGGTTTTCGCGGCTATTGACCGTCAGCCCCATCGGCGTGATGTCGTCCTGGTTGGTGAGCGTGATCAATTGGTCTCCCAGTGTCAGAAAGTTGACCGCGTGGGGAAAAACCGAGTGGACGCATGCCAAAAGACCGGGGTTGTTCCCAAGGAAATCAACCAGGTCTTCCGCAGCCATGATCGCGTTCATCTCATTCATCGTCGTTCAGCCAATCAGGTCCCGGATCTTTAGCGCCAGCTGAATGGAAAAGGCGGTTTCCGGGTCCTTCAAATCTAATTTGAGGGTATCACGAATCCGATTGATTCGATAGACAACAGTATTGTAGTGAGTGTATTGCACTTCGGAAATCTTGCGCAGATTCCCGCCGTGTTCAAAATAAGCCTGGACTGTTTCCAACAATTTACCGTCATGCTCAGCATCATATTTTATTATAGGCTCAAGCACCTGGTCGGCATGCGTTAAAAAGTCCTCCCGGGTTTCAGGCGCGCCAAATAACCGCGCGATTCCCATTTCCTCGAAGAACCCGTAATGGCTTTTGTTTGCTTTTTTACTGGCTTGCAGCACCCGCGCCACCTGCTGAGCCTCACGCAGGCTCTCACTAAGCTTAGTGTAGCCGGGGTATTCCTGCCCAACCCCTGCGAAACAAAACTCCTCCACCTTGAGCTGCCTGGCAGCCTCAAGCAGTGAAAAGACGAACTGCCTCGTCTGGTCGGCGCGAGTTTCCGGGGCGAGGTTTGGATCATACTCGAGTAAAAAGTTGATTTCATTGGGCTTTGTCACCCAGATGTAGCGCGAGGATGCTCTCTGTTGGGCGTAGCTGAGGATGCCCGTCAGGATCAGGCTTGTTTCCTGGTTTCTGCGGTTGCGCGAGGAAGCCGAAAGCGAGCTGTCCCGATAGTCCAGCCTGAAGATCAGGCTTTGATGATGGGCTTTGGGGTTGAAACCATAATATTCGGCATCCAGAATCGCGCCAGCCTGAGATTCAGGTTTGTCGCTCAGCAGTTGCTCCAAAAAGATTGTCCGATGCACGTTCTCGCGTTGGGTGGCGGTTAGTTTGGTGACGATATGCAGCGCAATCATCGAGGTGGCTGACTCGATCACAAACAGGTCGCCCTCGTTTAACTGCTCGTGAATGTCCCAGAGGTAAATTTGACCGTAAAGGTTTTCTTCAAAGAAGATCGGAATGCTGAACCGCTTGACCTTTACGCCATCAACCAGGTCATAGTTGGTGCGGATCTCCATTAACCCCGGCTCAAGCATTGTGCTGGTGTTGTTGATGGTGGATGGCACCAGGCGGTCAAGAATGGCTTCCCAGTTTTTATCCTCCGCATGGTACGTGAAACTCTTATACACCTGGTCCGTAATCAGCGTGGGGCAGTGCAGCGCCTGGCTGATAAGTTCGGCAAACTCCTTCATGTCGCCACGGCGAAGCATGATATCGCGAATTTGGTTGTTAAATTCGTTGATCTTTTCGAGCAGGCGCGTCTGTTCGCCAATAATATAGGTAAAAATTTGTTTCATTAAGTCGCCGTACGACACACCCGGCGGGATTTCAATAATTGGAAACTTCAAACGGTTGGCGGTTTCGATTACGCTCTCAGGCAGCTCGTTGATGAAGCGCTTGGTTTTGATGCCCAGACCCGAAACGCCCTTCTCCGAGAAAATCGGCAAAAGCGTGTTCAGAGCTTCAATATTCTTGGAAAGTGAGTAGGCAGTGGTCAGAAGAAGTTCTCCCGGTC
>JAYFQB010000333.1:0-3509 GCA_034927385.1 Anaerolineaceae bacterium
TTAGGCATGTTCCTGCCCGTCCTTCCGACCACGCCTTTCCTTTTGTTGGCCAGCGCGATGTTTTTGCGCAGCTCCGAAAAATGGGCAAACTGGCTTCTAAACCATAACATTTTTGGGAAACCGATTCGCAATTATATGGAAAACCGGGCGGTCGACAAGCGCTCAAAAATTGCCGCGATGCTACTGCTTTGGACCACGATTCTGATCTCTGTGTGGATTGTCGACAAAATCTGGCTCAAACTCATGTTAACCGCGATTGCGACAGCCGTCAGTGTCCACGTGCTCAGCCTGAAGACAATGCCTCCCGAAGAGTAATGACTCTCGGCTAATCCCTCATGCCTGCCAGGGCTTTTTGCTTCTTCCAGGGCGGCAGGTTGGACTCCTCGATCACGACCGCCCGCAGCTCGTAGATCTGGTCCCGCAGCATAGCCGCCCGCTCAAATTCCAACTCGGCTGCGGCAGCCTTCATCTGTTTTTCCAACTCAGCCAGCATGTTTTGCAGTTCGCGGTGCTCCATCTTTGCCGCCAGTTCCCGCGCGCTATGGGTCTTCCCCTTTTCCTCCGGAGCAACGTTCGCCAACCGCGCGGTGATGTCGTAGACCGCTTTGGTAATCCCAACCGGTGAGATGTTGTGTTCCTTGTTATATGCTTCCTGTATGGCACGCCGACGCGTGGTTTCCTCAATCGCTCGCTTCATCGAATCGGTCATCCGGTCCGCGTAAAGAATGACTTCGCCGTTGATGTGCCGCGCGGCTCGCCCAAAGGTCTGAACCAAGGCAGTGGTAGACCGCAAAAAGCCTTCCTTATCCGCGTCCAGGATTGCCACCAGCGAAACCTCTGGCAGGTCCAGCCCCTCACGCAGGAGGTTGATCCCAACCACAACGTCAAATACCCCCAGGCGCAAATCGCGCAGGATCCCAACCCGTTCGAAGGTCTCCACCTCGGAATGCAGGTAATGCACTTTGAAACCGGCTTCCAGCAGGTAATCTGCCATATCTTCTGCCATGCGCTTGGTTAGCGTGGTCACCAAAGCTCGCCCGCCTCGGTCAACCCGCGCCCTGAGTTCCACGATCAAATCGTCGATCTGCCCCTGAGTAGGGCGCACTTCAACCTTGGGGTCCAAAAGCCCGGTTGGACGGATCACCTGGTCAACGACCTGCTGCGCCTTTTCCATCTCGTAAGGTCCCGGCGTGGCGCTGGTATAGAGCGTGATGCCCATCACCTTTTCGAATTCGGGGAATTTGAGGGGACGGTTGTCCATGGCGGAAGGCAGCCTGAAGCCATAATCCACCAACACTTCCTTGCGCGACCGATCCCCGTTATACATACCGCGAATCTGAGGCACCATCATATGCGACTCGTCCAACACCATCAGGTAGTTCGCGGGCAAAAAGTCGAGCAATGTCCAGGGCGGGGTTCCGGGGGCACGCTGGTCGATATGCCGGGAATAGTTTTCAATCCCGGCGCAGGAACCCACCTCACGCAGCATCTCAAGGTCGTATCGTGTACGCTGCTCAAGCCGCTGCGCCTCAAGCAGCCGACCGCTCTGGTTAAAGAACTTGAGCCGATCCTCGAGCTCCGCCTCGATGTCCATCAGCGTCTTTTCCATGCGGTTCTCTTCGGTCACATAATGCTTGGCTGGGTAAATATCCACCTGTTCCGGGCGGTCGATGACCTCGCCAGTGATGGGGTTGAGGCGGGTAATGTTTTCAATCTCATCGCCAAAGAAGCTGATGCGGATGGATTCCTTTTCGCTGTAAGCCGGCAGCACTTCCAGTGTATCGCCCCGGACGCGGAAGATACCCGGTTTCACTTCCAGATCGTTGCGTTGGTACTGCACGTCCACCAGTTGGCGCAGCAGGGCGTTGCGGCGGTAGATGGAGCCCTTATCGATATGGAGCACATTCGCGCGGTAGGCATTTGGGTCGCCCAAACCGTAGATGGCTGAAACCGAAGCGACAATAATCACGTCCTGGCGCGACATCAGCGCGGTGGTTGCCGCGAGCCGCAGACGGTCAATTTCCTCGTTAATGTCCGTTTCCTTCTCAATGTAGAGGTCCCGCCGCGGGATGTAGGCTTCGGGCTGGTAGTAATCGTAGTAAGAAACGAAGTACTCGACCGCGTTTTCAGGGAAAAAATCCTTGTATTCGGCATAAAGCTGCGCGGCGAGCGTTTTGTTGTGGGTCATCACCAATGTTGGCAGTTGTAGTTGCTGGATGACGTTCGCGACGGTGAAGGTCTTGCCGGTGCCAGTGGCACCGAGCAAAACCTGGTGGTGGTACCCTTTTTCGATGCCCGTGACCAGTTTTTGGATGGCTTCAGGCTGATCGCCGGTGGGTTTGTAGGGAGCGTGAAGTTTAAATTGCATAGATGTATTTTACGACAAAGATGATTGGTTAATTTTGTTAGCTGTTACGCATCATATCTAAGTAAGTAATTCGATACCACAGTTGGTAACTAAAAAGGACTTGTGTTTACGAAAGGAAACTACCCTTAAGAATTCGTCTCAACAATAAATAAGTAAAATTGATGAAACAAATATTTTTATGAAATTCCAATGAATGTCTATCTTCATGTATACTGAAAAAGTTCAATGTAAAAAAATTACTCGGTTAAATGACTGTTAATTTTCTCAATTGCAATTTCAGCGTCTCTATAAGCAAACAAATAACGTTTGATACCGCTAGATTCAAGCCTTCTCGTCAAAGCAGAGGGAGAAATACCCAATTTTTCGGCGATCTTCTTATGAGGAATAAGATTAGGATCTGAAATGCCTTCCTCGAGAATGGCTTCAAGAACTTCAAATTGAGATTTCCGCCAGCCGCTTACTTGATGAGCGGTCAGTTTCAGTATTTGATTGATCAGATTCACGGTGTCGTCAGGATATTGTGAACATAAATGGATATTGGATTTCCTGTAATCGCTATGATCATGGACATAATCAATGGCTTCACGCGCTTTCCAAAAAGCAGGCCCATCAGCAGTATAGCTGTTGGTCGGGTCTATCTTAGTTGTCACTTCGCCAATTCCAATACCGTACCGAAGTTTGATTGGTAGCAATGCAAGAGAAATTCCGTCGATAATACCTAACAGGCCGATACCTTGTTTTAGCGCTCCTTGAAACTCATCACCATGTGTGATAGTAAAAAACGACACAAGTTGACCTGCACATTTGTCATTAATCTGGTCAAGAGCAAATTGGAACCTTTCTTGAACCTTTGCACGGTCATGCAGTCTTCTGGAGTTGATTATGTCCCCAATGAGAACAATCATTTACATTTGCCTTTAGAAGGAGAATAGTATTGAAAACGTATTAATCAACAGAGAAACAACACAGATCATCAGAAATATTAGAGCACAATTGTAATATTTATATTTTTTCGTACAGATCTTCGAATTTATAAAAATGTCCCTTATCAAATGCTTATCTGCCTGACTTACGGACACCTCAATCGTATCTTGGAAGTCCTCAAATTTATTAAATCTTGCTATCTTCCCAAAGAAAAAAT
>JAYFQB010000200.1:0-1560 GCA_034927385.1 Anaerolineaceae bacterium
AAAGAACAGACCATTGAAGGCTTTCTCGGACGCGGGATCCTCGAGAGCGATACGCGTCCAAGACTCTGCCGCGGCTTGTTTCTGATTATCAAAAAGCTGGTAGCTTGCGGCTGTGTCGAGCAAATCCGGCGCTTCCGCGTCAGAATGAAGTTCGGCTGCAAGACTGAGGGCTGTATCGACTGCCAACTGAATTTGACCAAGGTACCTGTTTTGTGTTTCGATGATTGCCTGAATCGCATCGAGACGATAAGAACTGGCGGGGAACCTACTGATCAAGTCTCCCCACATATTGATTGCGGCTTTATCTTCATCGGTTCCGCCGGCGTAATTTGCCTGCGTGCGTTCATTCGATCCAAACCCAGCCAATACCAAACCCTGCGCCCTGGTTGCCAGGGCTTCATAGTAGAGTGCTTTGTCGAGGTCCACGTTGTTATTGGCTGTATAGCGGTCAAAGGCTTCGATTGCGAGTGGATACTGACCGATGTAGTAATTGATCAACCCGCGCTGCAGCTCATTCACTTCCTGATTGGCATCCAGTAGTGCCAGGAGTGCTGAATAACTGTCGTAGGCGTATGGAAAGTTATTGATCGCGTCCTGATAATAAATGTAGGCTTCCTCTTGCTGTCCGGTATTGGTCAGAATACGTCCGATCAGGAGGTCCATTTGTGCCTTGGTGTAATCGCTTTCGGTTTGAAAATAGATTTCCTGATAGATGCTGATTGCCGCCTGGTCATCTCCAAGCTCCGCGTAACCCGCCGCAACCTTTTGGGCAAGGCTCAGGTTAGATGCCGCTGGGGCTGCCAGATAAGCGGTTTTGTATGCCTCGAACGCCTCAGCGGCTTGCCCGCCTTCACTTAGCAGGTCGCCAATCTCTTCATAGATGTAGGTGTCAATCACCCCGGCTCTGCCTGCCGCGTAAGCCTGGAACTCGCTTAACGCTTCATCGGTCCGACCCTCTTCCAGGGCAATCTGACCGAGAATGAAATGGGCTCTGGCGGCGGGGATGGCGTCTGGGAACCTTGTGATCAGGTCCTTCAGACTGCGGTTGGATTGATAGTAGTCTTCTTGTTTATAGAAAGTCAGACCCTGCCCATAAAGCGCGGCAGCTCTATACTCGTCCGTGTTTTCGGGCAGAGCACCGCTATAAAGTTTGTATGCTTCGCTGTAATCTCCAAAAGAAAGCGCAAGGTCGGCATCCGTCATCGCAGCTTCCGGAATCGGCGCGGTTTCGGTGAGGGTAATGGCAACAGCGGTCTCTTCGGGAATTTGGTTTGTGGGTGTGGGGGAGGCGGTTATTGCCGCGGGCGGCGGTGTTTGGATTGAATCGCAGCCACTGGCAAGCAAGATGCAGGCAATTATCGCAAGGACGCACAAGCGGGAAGCAGATTTCATGACTGACTTATAAACCAAAGGATTGGGCTTGTCAAATTGTAAACAACGACCGTTACAGTATCAAATTTGCATATCGTGAAAAAAAAGGACACAAAAAGGAGAGTTCCATCCATAATTAGTTTGCCAACAAAAAAGGAGGAACTCTCACATGACAGGACAATCTGTCTC
>JAYFQB010000056.1:0-9486 GCA_034927385.1 Anaerolineaceae bacterium
CACCCGCCGGGGGGGGGGGGGGTGGGATGAAGGTTTGTTCCTCGTCCGTATCCTCGTACAATGGGATCTGGAAGTCGGATGCCTCGCCCGGTTCGTTTTGGTGATCTGACGGTTCCGAGTCGGAAGCAAAGCGCAGCAGCCAATCCGGCAACTGGGTTTGAGCGGTCTCACTGGTGAGCTTAACCGGTTGGGTGCTCTCCCCGGCTGCTTGTGCTGGGGAGGTTCTGTTTACCTCAACAGGTTGGGTTGCGTCATTCTCTGGCTCTGGCACCATTAATCTCCAATGTAATCGCGAAGTTTACGCCGCACGCTTGGGTGGCGCAGGCGGGTGAGTGCCTGGGCTTCGATTTGGCGCACGCGTTCGCGTGTTACGCCCATTTTGCGTCCGACTTCTTCCAATGTGTATGCCTGTCCGTCCAGCAAGCCATAGCGAAGCTGTAAAATCCGCACTTCGCGTGGGGGCAGAGTGTCCAAAACCTCCACGAGGTGTTCGCGCAGCAGGTTGAAGGTCGCGGTCTCGTCCGGCGGGGGTGCTTCGTCGTCTTCGATGAAATCGCCGAGCACTGAATCCTCTTCATCATCCGTTGGTGTCTCAAGAGAAAGCGGTCGGCGTGCCACCTGGATCATGTTTTCTACCTTTTTTGGCTGGACTTCGAGAGTTTCAGCCAACTCTTCGACCGATGGTTCACGACCCAACTTTTGGGTGAGTTGATGCTGCACACGAAGGAGCTTGTTGATTTGGTCGCCCATGTGGACGGGCACACGGATCGTCCTGCCCTGGTCGGCAATTGCCCGGGTTACCGCCTGGCGGATCCACCAGGTGGCGTAGGTGCTGAATTTATGCCCGCGTTGGTATTCAAATTTTTTGGTCGCGCGGATCAAGCCGATGTTGCCTTCCTGGATCAGGTCGAGGAAGGGAACGCCGCGCCCCATGTATTTCTTGGCGACGCTGATTACGAGGCGGGAATTAGCCGTGATTAAATGGTCGCGGGCATTCGTGCCGTCCTCGATCTGTTTTCGCAGTTCCATACGGCGTTTATTGCTAAGGTTGCCCTGGGCGAGCTCAGTCCGCGCCATGCGGCCTTTCTCGATCCTTTGTGCCAAAACGACCTCTTCCTCGATATCATTCAGCAGCGGCACACGGCTTACTTCCTTCAGGTAAAGCCCGATTGTGTCATCTGTATCGATACTCGCCAGGTCGTCTACGGCGGGTCCTTCATCAATCGAATCGGATAGTTCCTCATCAGAGGGTTCTTCCCTGGAGATATCGTCATCGGTGATGGTGATGCCGGCGGCTGCAAGCGCATTGTAAACACCCTCAAGCTGGTCGATGTCCTGTTCGGCTTCCGGTAGATAATGCAGGATGTCATCGTTGGTCACGTATGACTTTTTTCGAGCAAAGTCCAGAAGGCGAGTTAGGGCAGATGAGGGGGATTCTTCGTCAATAATAGGTTGGTTGTTCAGTCTTGCCATGAATAGCAGTTTGCCTTTTCTATGTAGTTGAATTACGTTTCAATAGAGTACGATATTTTGAGGCGAAAATCAATAGCAGAAAGGGATTGGTTTAGGTTGGAATCAGTATTAAGAGCCAGTTAATAGAAATTAACTACAAAAAGGCATAAAAACACCTTCCTGAGAAGGTGTTTTTTATCCAGCGTCACCAGAAAGATGGTTTGATATTGCTTTTTTCTTAGAATTTACTCCTCCCCAGGTACAGGTAGTAGAGAGGGATTCTCCTTGTCGGGGTCTCCTGGTGAAGGGGTATCGTCTTTCTTAAATTTTTTCCAGGCATGCATTGCCAATGATAAAGCGATGACGCCATACGAAACAAAGACTCTGAAATACTCACCAATCTGTGCGTTGTCAAACAGCTGCTTGCCAGCCTGAGGGGCGACTATGAACAGGGTGTGGAATAGAATGACCCCGATGATCGCCTGTTTATTGGTGGCTTTTTGTACTGACGCGCCGCCGACCAACAAAGCCGCGATCGCAAATTGTGCGATTTGCGTATGGGCTCCATAAGTCGAGAAAGTGCCAATATTCTGCAGAAAGATCAACTGACCCCAGCTCGCGAGAACGGTAGATATAACCATCGCGATTACACGCGTCCGATCCACATTAATGCCCGAAGCCATCGCCACACTTTGGCTCTGCCCAACCGTGCGCATGTTTTGCCCCAGGCGTGTGGAAAGAATCTTGTGGTTGAACCAACACAGACCTGCAATCAAGAGAAACGGTAAAACAGGCAGTTTTACGAACAAGAGAACTTCCTCAATTTCGGGCACAAACGTCAAGCCGTAAAGCAAACCGTATACGACTAAACTTGCGATTGGCTTGATCAGGGTTTTGGATTCGGCTTTTTCGATAAACAATGACTTTACAATACGATAAACCTGTAACAAAGCCAAGACAATCAACACTGCCGTCAGGGCGGCTAACAATCCCAACCGGTCCGTGGAGAGGAACCGTTCGACTACGGGAATGTAGGATACCCCAAACGCCACTCCGACAATCCCGATTAGGATGAGGTCATTCTTTTTCAATTGAAACTTCTTGAATAGGTGCAAGACAACTTTGATGAGCGTGATGGCAAGGACCGCATAGAATAAAACCGAGACAATATCCACCATCAGCACTGAATCGATTGAGTATTTCAGGTTGCCTGTCAGATCAATGGTGTTTTTTACACCCACCCCACCTGCAATGATCAGTTTTTGGTTACTAACCGGGATAACCCCGCCAATGATTACCAGGAATAATAGCTGGTACAAACCATCAGCAAAATAACCCAGAATCAACCCGGCGATCATTTCCGCGCCTTTCATGCGATTAAAGAGCTTACCAACCAGGTAACCAAATAACACCGCGAGTGGGGTTGCGATCACAACGGTCAGAAGCATACCGCCAAAACCACCCATGCCCCAATAAACAACGCAAAAAACAGCAATTTGGGCTGCAATCGCACCGATAACAATACCGAAGTTGAGACCAAGCCCCGCCAGAACAGGGATGATCAATGCCAGCACAGTAAATGTATTTCGACCTATGCGGGTGAAAACACCATCAACAATGAAAGACAATGAACTGCCTGAAAGCAAGATTGCCGCGAGACAAATCGCCGAAAAGGCGATCATGACTTTATTATCAAAGAGGAAAGATCCTGCCTTTTTGAGTAAAGAGTTCGCTTTGCTCATTGGTTTCCTCCTTTCGTCTTGGATAAAGCATAGAGGATGATGCCGTTTGAAATGATGATTCTCAAGACTTCAGGCAGCGTGCCAATCTCAATTACCTCGTTCACCACCGGCAGCGCGGTCACGAGGATTCCCTGGAAAAGTAACGTACCGATCAGCACATGGGAGATCTTCGCCCGATGCACCGAAGCCCCTCCAATCAAAATCGAGGCTACGCTGGCAAATCCCATCATGAGAGGCGCATTATAGAGCTGTAAAAAGCCGTATGTCTGGGCATACAGGATAATTCCGACCGCGCCAAGAACCGTCGAAATTGCGGTTCCCTGGATGCGCTTGTGATCAACATTGATGCCGCTCGAAGTTGTGAACAGCTGGTTCTCACCAGCGCCGCTCATCGCTATGCCGAGTTTGCTTCTGAAGAAAAGCCAAACAAAAAAGCACAAAAGCCCAAACACGAGGATCAACCCCAGGGGTATTGTGACCTCCCCAATTCTGAATGCTAACCAATGCATCGCTGCTGGTTGGGTGGACTGGACAACGTCCGGATTGCTTAACAGACCTCCAAAACTTCCTGAAAGGCTGGCTGTGTTGCGCAAACCTTGCCCTTGCAAGGGCCAGCTGAGCTCTCCGTTTTTGAAGGCGAGTGAAAGCCACACGATGTTCATAAAGGCGATCACAGAAAAGCCAACGTAAGTGGAAACTGTCATCTCAGAACCCTTCACCCGGTTAAGCAGCATTCCATAAAGCGTTCCTAATACCGCTGCCATCACAACACCGAATACAAGGGCTAGTAACAGCGTCAGCCAGGGTGCGCCAGCCCCCAAAACCTCGTTCCAATTTCTGAGAAAACTGATTTCCATCGCAAGCACAGAACCCAACAGCCCGGTAGAAATGCCCAGCGATACGCCAAAATTCAACCCGATTCCACTCTGGATGCCTGGAACCATGGCTAACACCAGAGTCCCGTACATCAACCATCTCCTGATTACATCGCTAAATATCGCGGCAGGGGAGAAGCCTAACCCGATCGATGTGACCACGAGGAAAATGAAAAACAGACCGATAATTAATCTTGGCAATCCAATGTCATCGTAAATTTTCTTTAAGGTTTTCATGCGGAAACCTCCTCCCTGACACCAGCCATAGCCAAACCAAAAGCCACGTCAGAATCGTCAGGTTTCATGACCGAGAAAAGCTTACCTTCAGAAACAATCGCGATCCGGTCGCACAGTGATCTGAGCTCAACCAGTTCTGAACTGATCATCACGATCGTTGTGCCCTCCTCGCGATTAATCTTTGTTAGATACTCCAAAACCAACTTTTTCGCCCCGATGTCGATGCCGCGCGTTGGTTCCGAAACAATCAGGACTTTTGGCTTCATCGTAATCGCCCTGGCAAGGCAAACTTTCTGTTGATTGCCTCCCGAAAGACTGCCAACAACCTGGGATGTCCCAGTACAGCGGATATCCAGTAGCTTGATCATATCCCGAGTGTGTTGATCTGCTTTTGCTTTATCCAGGATTTTCATTGGGCCAAAACGCTTCACGAACTCGTCCTTTATCTGCATGGCTGAAAAGATAATGTTGAGCTCAATCGATTCTCCCAGCAAAAGCCCAACCCCTCGGCGGTCTTCTGAGACAAAGGCAATATCATTCCGCAAGGCTTCACCTAATTTGTCAAGGTCCAATCGTTTTCCGAAAGTGAGCACATCCCCTTGAGTGGCAAACAGTCCCATAATGCCATTGGCGATGCCAATTTTGCCCTGTCCGGCAAGACCTCCAAACCCAAAAATCTCACCTTCACGGATTTTGATATTCATGCCCCTAACGCGTTCTCCCGGCATGTCCACCTGGTAGTCTTTGAACTCGAGCGCGATTTTATCGTTCGACAGATTCCTGGTTTCCAGGATATCGTCATCGACCAGTTTGTCTATTTTTCTACCGATCATCAGCTCGGCGATTCTGGCAAGGGTGATATCCTTCACATCTTCCCGAGCGACAAATTCGCCGTCCCTCAAAATGGTCATGCTATCAGCCACAGCCATCACTTCAGTTAGCCTGTGGGTGATAAAGATAATTGCGATGCCCTTACTGGCGATGATTCGCATAATCTCCAGGAGGCGGTCTGCTTCCCATTCGGTTAATACCGCCGTTGGTTCATCGAAAACCAGAAGTTTGATGCCGGTTTTGTCGATCTCGCGGGCGATCTCCACAAATTGCTTGTATCCAATCGGCATTCCCGCCACTTTAGTATATTCTTCAATGCTCAACATCCCGATGCTGTCCAGGGCTTTTCGGGCGTCCGCGGACATTTGTGTCCAGTTCATTTTCTCAAGCAGCGTTCCAAAAACCTTGCTAAACGCGGTGGGCTCCCCAATTTCTCTGCCCAGCTTGATATTTTCTGTGACATCAAATTCAGGAATGAGCATAAATTCCTGGTGAACCATTCCAATTCCACGGGTCATTGCGGTATGCGGAGAATCTATTGCTGCAGGTTCGCCGCTGATCAGGACTTCACCTTCAAACCCGCCAGTGGAAAAAATAACCGGCATTCCAAACAGGATATTCATCAAGGTGGATTTGCCGGCGCCATTTTCTCCAACCAGGGCATGTATCTCGCCTGGCTTAACCTGGAGGTTCACGCCTTTTAATACACGGTTGCCATAATAATCTTTGGAAATATTACGCATCGACAGCAAGTATTGGTCGTCCATGCTGTGCCTCCATCTTCAATTTTCATAAAGAAGTGCCGGCTTGCGCTTTGCAAGCCGGCGCTTTGTGGAGTTTAGTAATCAGAAAGACATTCTTTACTTCGAAAAATCATAGAATGGAGCCAGCAACATCAGGAAGTTGGGCAGATCAACCCCATCTTCGTTGTATGATGTCACGGTGATATCACCTACGTTTCTCGCAGCAGCAGCCTCGTTGAGGCATTGTTTGAAGGCTTCGATGTCCTGAGGATTTGTGATCTCACCTTCCGCAAACTTGATCGCGAACCGTACGCCGGCATCGATCATCAGCATGTTAATTGGAACACCCCAGGTTGACATGCGTCCTTCCTGACCTTTTTCTCTTAGCTTAATTCCGATCTGGTCAAGCATGTACTGCACATCACCTTCATGACCCTTCACGTCAATGTTCAAGCCAGCAGGATAACCATGGTAGGGGCTGGGGCAGCATTGCTGTGGATAAATAGCGCCGTTTTCCCAGATGGTCCGGATCAGAGGTTCCTGCATGGCACAGTTGGTGGAGAAGAAAGCTGTGTCTTTGCCGTAGGTTGCGATCTGCCGTGGAACATCCTCGGTGATGAACTGCTGTGCACCAGATACGCCAGCGTCGCCGGTTGGGTCCGGGGCGTTGACTTCCACCAGTTCGATCCCTAATTCCAGACAGGTTTCCTTCATGATCTCAAGCCGGCGGGCGATGGTCGCATAGGAAAGGTGACGTGGGAATGAGTAGTGAATAAACGTCGTTGCACCCATAGCGGCTGCCATCTCGGGAATCGTCCGACCCATCGAGATTTCGTCGACCTGCATGACAATATCTGCCTTGCCTGCGATAATTGGCGGATCTTCCGCTGGAACACCTGCAATGAACAGCATGTCGGGTCGGGTTTCGTGGACCTTTTCAATGGCTGCGGCAGCGCCTGGGATAGCCTGAACAAATACGATTGCCTTCACATCAGGATCCGATGCCATCTGGACGACCTGCGAAATCGTTGTCTCAGTCTCGGTTGAGAAGTTGTCAGGATAGGTTGCGTGGACGATCATGTCGCCATACTTGGCGATCTGATTCATCGCTTCCTGGTATTCCTCTTCACCCTGAGAAACAGTTCCGGTCATGATCCCAATTTTGTAAGGCTTCTTTTCGGGTTGCTCCACTTCGGGCGCCGTCACTGCGGGCTGCTCCGTTGGAGGTGTTTCTGTTGACCTACAAGCCGTTGATGAAAAAATCAACACGAAACTCATGATCAACAAAACCAGTTGAACCAATGACTTCTTACTTTTCATCTAATACTCCTTATTTAGTTTTGTTAAGGAAATGGCGAGGTTGGTTTTGCAGTTTGAAGGATATTTCGACGAGCTCTCCACATAACCAGTCTAATATGTTCGAAAAGCTAACCGAGTAAGCGACAGATCTTTGTGCTTACTTGTGAAAATATTATCATTGTAAAAATAAGCTGTCAAGGAAAACAAACATAAATGATACTGATCATCGGTTTCACCCTTGTTAGGGGAGTGATCTTGTTTGGTGGGGGTATGCCTGCATCCATAAACTAAAACATAGAAGGGTGATAACATCCTGCAGGCTTTGCATTTGACCTCGTTGATTGATAAAGTTAAAATTATTCCCAGAAAGGAACCTGGAAATTGTTTCTCAAGAAAACCGCCAATATCTGGCTGCCTGTGCTTATTGTTCTCGTGTTAGTCGGAGCAACGTTCGTTAACTTTTGGCTGGCTCCCACATTTAAGCTGCAGGATGATTTCGCTCCAAGGTGGACGGCTGCCAGAGAATGGATGCTGACCGGTGCCTCTCCTTATAGCGATGCAACATATACTGCTACGATCGATCTGCTTGAGCAAAACGGCAACGACCCAGCCGGCTTAAGCCAGGGTCGTTTTTCGGACCCGGTTTGGTATGTGCTTTTTTACCTTCCCATCAGTTTCGTTCCATATACGATTGCCAGGGCAATCTGGATGACTCTGATCGAATTGAGCCTTGTGCTCGCGGTCTTTATCTCAATCCGTTTATCGGGCATCAGGCTGAGTATCCCCGAAACGCTGCTCATGTCGCTTCTGGTGTTGGTTTTTTACCCGTTCTTTAAGAGCATTCTTACGGTTAGCGTGAACGCTCCATACGTCTTTCTGACACTACTTGCGGTGTACCTGGCGCGTAATAAACAGAGCACGATGGCTGGTCTGGTTTTTGCCATTAGCGCTGGGATGGTGCCGGTTAGCATTTTTCTGGTGATTTTGTTCGTGATCTGGCTTGGCGCACGCAGGGATAGTTCGCTGGGGAAGATCTACCTCAGCACGCTTGCCTTCTTTATGGTGGTCTCCATTATCCTGTTTCCGGGGTGGACCTCCGAGTGGTTCGCGACCTATTTGCGCTTGTTTCCCGACTTTTCATGGGTACGCACGCCGTTGATGGTTGTTGGGGAGCTTTTCCCGGGGGCAAGTTCCCAGATAGCGATTGTTCTCAGCCTGCTGTTTTTAATGATGATTTTGGTGGAATGGTATGGTATCGGTGAGCGGGACGGCCGCGGTTTTCACTGGAAATTGATGATCACGCTCAACCTGCTTTACCTTTTCAACCTGACGTCTGAAGGGATTTACCTTTTATGGCTTTTGGCACCACTTTTCAGCGTTTACAAGTATTTAACTGAGAAATGGCGTGTTTCTGGTAAAATTATCACCTGGGTAACTTACCTTGCCCTAATCTATATTTATTGGCATCGTTTTCAGATCTCTCAAAATTGGCAGCCCGAGGAAACAGCACTCATTATCCTTTTGTTGCCCTTGTTAACAGCGTTAGGTTTGCAGTGGTTTAGGTGGTGGGCAACCGTCAGTCCTAAAGCGCTGATTGATTCAATTAATTCATAAGGAGATTTATTAAAATGGCAAAGAAAAGAGTTGGCATCCTTACTGGCGGCGGTGACGTTCCAGGTTTGAATATCGCGATTAAATCTGTTTTACTCAACAGCCTTGATGGCGATTATGAAATTGTTGGCATTCGCAGAGGCTGGCTTGGTCTTCTGGGATACGACATCAACAACCGTTCCACCCATGACCTTTACATCCGGGACCTGAACCCCACCGTCGTGCGCCGTGTTGATCGGACTGGCGGCACCTTTTTGCACACCTCCCGCACAAATCCCTCCAAAGTCCGCGCCAAGGATACCCCTGAGTTTTTGCGGGGAAGCAAGTGGGGCAAGGTGGTGGACGAGATGGAGGAGATCACGGATTACACCGATTACATCCTCAAGGTAATTGATCACCTTAACCTTGACTCCCTGATTACGATTGGCGGCGACGACACGCTAAGCTATTCCGCCCGCCTTGTAAAGGAGGGGATCAAGTTAAACGCCATTCCCAAAACCATGGATAACGACGTTTTGGGAACGGAGTACTGCATTGGGTTCTCGACCGCGGTAACACAGGCAGTCAACCTGATCTCGAATTTCCGCACTTCGATTGGTTCGCACGAACGTATCGGCGTGATTGAGCTTTTTGGACGCAATTCGGGTGAAACCGCTCTGATCACCGGCTACCTGAGCTATGTAGACCGGACTATCA
>JAYFQB010000124.1:0-8142 GCA_034927385.1 Anaerolineaceae bacterium
CCAACCAATAAAAGGAGATCATCCATTATGGAATTTCACATCACGCGTGGTGCTCGGGAAAAATACCAGTTCGATGACCTTCTGTTTTCTTATAATGGCAATGTTATTTTTGCCAATTTTCAGGCGTCTCGCAAGTTTGCCCACCTAATGAACCAGCAGCGCTCTGATCCCACCGATGTAAAAACATATATCGCGCCGGGTCAGATCAACGCCCTGGGTTTGATAGATGAGGTTTTTCACCTTGTCATCAAACAGTACTACGAAGAAAACGGCATCAATCTACGCCGCGCCCTCTACAACCACCTGGAGCAATCGCTTGGCGAAGCAAGACTATTCGCTGCTCTGGAATCCTTCAACCATCTTTTTCCTCCCACATCTGTTTATGCCAACAAGCAAACCGTCGCGGAATACCTTGCGGAAAGCACAGACGGTGTGCCGAATGTTGAAAACACAGTCGAGGAAATGCTCCTCACCTGGCTGACGAACGTCAACCCAGCCGCAAATCCCTACCGGGAACTGTTTAACGATACTGCGTTAACCAAAACAAGTGCTTATCCGCAAATTATTGATGGCATTCAGATTTTCTTTAAGAAACTCCCGGGTTTTGGTCCCGCCAACCAGGATTTGGTGACCATGCTGCGAACGCCAGCGTTGGTTGTTCCAACCTCCTTAACTGGTCAGCTCGAATACATCCGCAGCAACTGGTCGAGCTTGCTTGGCTCGATGCTCTATCGCCTTTTGGGCGGTCTTGATTTGCTTTCGGAAGAAGCCCGCGCGATGATGATTGGCACCGGTGGTGGGCCAGGCCCAACCATAGTCCCGGAATATGGCAAGCTTGATCCCTGGGGCGAAAAACTCAGCGAAGAAGAAAACTTTAGCCCGGACAGCGACTGGATGCCCAAGGTTGTGATGATCGCCAAAAACAGCTTTGTCTGGCTCAATCAGCTTTCCAGACAGTTTGGCAGGCAGATCGATCGGCTGGACCAAATTCCAGATGAAACCCTCGACCAGCTCGCAAACTGGGGCTTCACTGGCTTATGGCTGATTGGCTTGTGGGAACGAAGCGACGCCTCGCGCCAAATCAAACAGATGTGCGGCAACCCGGACGCTGTCTCCTCGGCATATTCTCTTGCTCGGTATCAAATCGCCGACCGGCTCGGCGGAGACCTTTCCTACCAAAACCTCAGCCAACGCTGCGCCGCCCGTGGAATTCGCCTCGCGAGCGATATGGTTCCCAACCACATGGGGATCGATTCAGACTGGGTCTACGACCATCCCGACCGGTTCATTCAGTCCGACCAAAGCCCGTTCCCTGCTTATAGCTTCAATGGCGCGGACCTCTCAACCAGACCAGGCACCAGCATCAACCTTGAGGATCACTACTACACGCGCAGCGATGCAGCGGTTGTCTTCAAGCACTATGACCACAGCAACGGAATAACACGCTACATCTATCATGGGAATGACGGCACCAGCATGCCCTGGAATGACACCGCCCAGCTAAATTACCTAAATCCCGAAGTACGTGAAGCGGTCATCCAAACGATTCTCTCCGTGGCGCGGAAATTCCCGATCATTCGCTTTGATGCCGCGATGACCCTTACCAAAAAACATTACCAGCGCCTTTGGTTCCCACAGCCTGGCAGTGGCGGCGACATTCCTTCAAGAGCTGAGTATGCCATGACCCGCGAAGCCTTTGACGCTGCCATGCCGGAGGAGTTTTGGCGTGAGGTCGTCCAGCGCGTTGCGGATGAAGTGCCCGACACCTTATTGCTTGCTGAAGCCTTTTGGCTGATGGAAGGCTACTTCGTGCGGACTCTCGGCATGCACAGGGTTTATAACAGCGCCTTCATGAACATGCTGCGTAACGAGGAAAACGAAAAATACCGCCAGCTCATCAAGAACACACTGGTTTATGATCCCGAAATTCTGAAGCGGTATGTAAATTTCATGAACAACCCGGACGAAAAAACGGCTGTTGAGCAGTACGGCAAAGGCGATAAATACTTCGGCATCTGCACACTGCTTTCCACCATGCCCGGCTTGCCGATGTTTGGTCATGGGCAGATTGAGGGTTTCTCCGAGAAATACGGCATGGAATACTACCGCCCATATTGGGATGAAACCCCCGACCAGGATTTGATTCGTCATCACCAGGCTGTCATCTTCCCCTTGCTCCATCGTCGAAAGATCTTTGCCAATGTAAATCGCTTCAGGCTTTACGATTTCAAAATGGATGGCGGCGCGGTCAATGAAGATGTGTTCGCCTATACCAACCATCAGGACGGTCAATCCGCCTTGGTTGTCTATCATAACAAGTATGCTGAAACATCCGGTTGGATACATACATCAGCACCTTACCTCGTTAGGCAAGGGAGCGATGGTCACCTCGAAACCCAGAACCTGACAGACGCACTCGGATTAAGCGGAAACTATACCGACCTGGTCTTATTCCGGGATCAGTCTTCCGGTCTCTATTACTTCAGAAGGCTGCAGGAAATGCGCGAGAGGGGCTTGTTTGTCTCCCTCCGGTCGTACGCCTGCCAGGTCTTCATGAATTTCAAGATCGTTTCAGGCTCTTATTACGAGCAGCTCTACGAACGATTAAACGGTCGTGGAGTTGCAGATCTTGACCGGGCAATGGACAGCTTGATCCACGAACAAATTCTGGACCCTCTTAACAAAGCGTTGAGTTTCGCCAACTTGATGGAACTTACAGAAGCCAGCCCTGAATCTCAAAGCCGGCAAGCCCTCATAGAGCGCAACCTTGGCTGGCTCGATCAGGCTGACTCTGCCGCCAGGTCTGTCGTGGGTTATCCGTCTCAGGATCGCGCGCTTGCGCGTAAAACCTGGGAGAAACAGCTCAACGTTCTAACCTCTTTGGAAAAATCCATCCAGAAGCTCGGTCTGGCAGCCACCAAAACTGGCAGCGACCTGAGCCAGACTCTGCTTGCTGAAGTTGAAAAAGATCCACGTAAGCGCTTCTTGCTCCTGGTCTGGAACTTCTTGGGCAACCTTGCCGGCTCAGCCAACGAACCCGGGATCGACGAAATCAACCGCCAGATCGCGGATCGCGGACCAATCAGTGAGTTGATTACTGCCAGGCTTAAGGAGTTCGGCTTTAGTGATTACGAGGCGTATCGTAATAGCCAGGCTGTTCGTTGGCTTTTAGATGAGGTGCCCGACATCACCGAAGATAGCTCACCTTCCGAGTTCCTGGACACCCTTCTGGCAGACCCGTTGATCAACGATTACCTGGAAATTAACTCTTATAACGAGGTCCGGTGGTTCAACAAGGAGAAATTCACAGATCTCCTCTGGTTCCAGCGAGCAGCCCGATTCGTTCGGCTGGCGACAGCTGACCTCGATTCGGACGAGGTGTTCGAGGTAATCCTCTCGCAGGAACGCCTGCTCAAGGCGATTGAGACCGCCATGGAGAGCTCCGCCTACCAACTTGATAAACTAATTGAGCTGCTGGCTTAGCCCATTCTGTTCATTTTCGGCACGAATAAAGGTCTGGGAGAGGATAGTATCCGCTCTCAGACCTGTTTTTTCACTTCGGACATGCGACATATCCTCGATGATCTTCGGGTCGATTTGCTCGCCGGTGGCTTGTTGGGTGAGCCAGATTGCCTTCGCCGCGTACGCGATGTTGTTTTGCGGTTCAATTCGGTGGAATTCATCGAAGAACCAGCCGCACGAAGTAAACATACGCACGCATTCATATTGCGCGCTAAGCAGCGTTTCCAGCTTCTTCAGTTCATTCTCGCCAAGGTCCGGTGCGCCAAGCTCCCCGCAAACCTCGTTCATCTTCTTCTGACCGTGCTTCATTTGCACGATCTGATTCCGCAACTCCCAGGGGTCAGAAACCAGCTCGCTCGCATGCCGTTCGTAAACGGAGTCCACCCAGGAAGAAATCTCATGCATGGCAGTAAAGAACGGTTTCTTCCATCTCGCTCCAGGAGTACAGGCACACTCCGTATACCAACGATCAACTCCGTGCATGCAAGACCATGAGGAGGGTTCATTCAGAATGGCGAACGCTTCAGGCTTATGCTCCTGCAGCCATAATTCAGGCCACAACCATTCAACGCCGTTCTTTTCGCCGCCTCCATTGAGAATGTAGCGCAAAAAGTGATCGCGGAACTTTTGGTGGTGCCCATAAAGCTCCCCATCGCTGGCGATCAGATTAAAATGCGAAAGGTCAAGCTCATGTTGAAACCGGGCTGAATATAGAAACTCATCGCCGTTTTCTGTCGCTTTGGGAATAAAGCTTATCTTTGTGCTCAATTCCCGATGGTATGGAAAAACGATGAACGGCTTCCTCCCTCCGGGAAGCTCAACGAAATAAGGACCTGGTTTTGGTTCCAATGGTCGAACCTGCCAGGGTGCCAGAATGGTAAATTCAATGCCGCAATCGTGCAAAACGCACAAGGTTTCGAGATCAGCCGCAGTTTCCGGAAGCCAAATGCCTCGGGGTCGGTGACCAAACCGGAAAACATAGTCATCCACGCCCCACCGCACGTTGGTTACCTTATCGCGATAAGGCAGTAATGGCAGGATGCTGTGGGTGTATCCCTGAGCCATACCATTCCCCGCGCCAAACTTCAGGTAATTGGCTCTTTCCTGCTCAACGATGCTCTCTGCGACATCCGGAGAAAACTTCCACATCCAGTCAAACAATGTGGGTCCGATGTTGAAACTTATTTTTCCAAAGCTGCCCATGCGGGCGTTTGGCTCATAACATTCTGCCAGAATCTTCTCATTCCAGTTGTGGAAAGGTTCAGCGCCTCTTTCGTCCGGGATATAGTTGGAAATGGGGTCTTCCCTTGGGGGCTGGTAGAAATGACCATGAACGCAAAGCGGCATCTTGTTATCTCCTTAGAGCAGAATTAAGGTAATCAATTTTATTTTTCATGCGAGCCGGATTGATGCCAAAATTGCGCGGCATGCTGTCCAAATCGCATGTTCGGTTTTCAGCCAGGTAATCCATCCAAAAAACGGTTGTCGGAAAGCCCCTGATTCGACTTTCAAGTAACTGGGTAAGAAAGCTCAGGTGCGCCGGGTTAAACGCGACATAGCGCCGATTCTTATGCATTTGCTCGCCGATTAACTTCATTACATCCAGGAATGGCAGGTGTTCAGGTCCGCCAACTTCAATGACGGCGTTTTCTGTCGTCGGCATGTCCAGCGCCCAGATCAAGCTGGTCACCAGGTCTTCCACCCATAAAGGTTGAACCAATGTGCTCCCATCCCCAGGCACTAAAACAAGCCCGGGAGACATCTTTATCAGCCTTGCCAGGTTCACTGTGAAATTATCTCCTCCCCCATAGACCATTGAGCTTCGAATGATCGTGTAGGTAAGTCCGCATTTCCGGATGATGCTTTCAGCAATCCCTTTGGCTTTCATCAAGCCGTACGCCGAGGAGCGATTCGCTCCAAGATGACTCAGGTAGAAAAACCTTTGGACGCCCGCTTGTTTTGCGAGGCTCGTCAAACTTTCCAGGTGGCTCACTTCCGCCTCCATCAGGTTTGCCTTTGCCCCTGCCCGTTCCACCCCAACCAGGTGATAAATCACATCCACACCCTGGAGCGCCGCTCTAACACCGCGTTCGTCGCTAAAAGAACTTAGCGCGACATTCATATCCGTCCGCTTTGGAAGGTTTTCTTGGTCAATTCCCGGTTGGATTAACATTCGGTAAGGCTTTCCCAGAGCGTCAAGGTGACGAATTAAGTAGCCGCCGATAAATCCTGTTCCACCAGTCACTAAAATCATGCGGGCATTATAGCAGATATTATCATATGGCACATTACTTGCACATTAACTGTAAGGCAAAATGCTAAATGGATGGCTGATATGGAAAAACGATTAGGCTTTCACTACTTTCAGGATTATGACCATTATCAAGCTCGGGATCTCGAACTATGGATCCCCGAGCTTGCTTCTCTGCAGGCTTCCTGGCTGGTCCTCAAAGCGCCAGCAGTTGCTGCCATTCCAGAAGAGTTCATCACCAGCCTGATCCAGGCTGGCATCCAACCAATCCTGCATTTCGATTTCCAGGTCAACAGCTCAGTCCGGCCGGAAGATATTCGCGTGTTGATTTCTTCTTATGCCCATTGGGGCGTCAAGCACGTCATTTTCTTTGACCGCCCCAACACCAAAGCTGCCTGGACCGAAGGCACATGGTCACAGGGAGACCTCGTGGAGCGATTTCTTGACCGGTACCTGCCCTTTGTGCGTTTGGCGGAACAAAATGGCATCACTCCTGTCTTTCCTCCGCTTGAACCTGGTGGAGATTACTGGGATCTCTCATTCCTCAAAAAAGTCCTGCAGTTGGTTCAACAGCGTCGCTCGTACGATTTCAGCTCGAATTTCCACATGGCAGTCAGCTCCCAGACCTTCGACCACCCTCTGGACTGGGGCAAAGGCGGTCAAGCACATTGGAAGACCCCCCGCCCCTACAGCAAGGTGGAGCTGGGTGAGGAAGACCACATTGGCTTCAACACCTGGAAGTGGTATTCGGATTTGGTAAACGAGGTCCTTGGGGTCAATCCAAAGCAATTCCTCTTTTATTATGGAATGTCGCGCGTTGCTGGCAACAAACTGAATTCTGAAAACAGCTTCGAACAGATGGTTGATATTGCCCTGGCTCTTTCAGGGGATGTAGACAACGCAAACACGCTGCCAGCCACCGTCCTGGGTTGTTGTTTCTGGTTACTAAGCGCGGCTGAGAATGACCCTCATGGAAAGACATCGTATTTTGATGCCGCCGGAAAGCCAAAAGAATCAACCATTCCTGCATATAAGCAGAAGATCGAAAAAAATACGAAGCAAAAGCAGGAATACGTTGTGTCCAGCCACCTGGCAGAATGGGTTTACCCAATCGACCATTATCTGCTGCTTCCATCCTATGATTGGGGCATTCCTGAAAACACGCTTGACCGAATTCGACCGATCATTCGGGATTCCCGCCCCACAATCGGCTTTTCGGTCATTGAAGCCACGAACGCCCGAAAAGTCACAGTCTGGAACGAGAACGCGGCATTTTCAGAGCATGATATTCAACTTTTACGCGAAGCCGGTTGCCTTGTTGAAGAACAATTGGTTAACGGCATCGGCATCACAGTCTAAATGAGGAGAACAAGATGAACAACTATTCCACTTATTCCAGCCAAACTCCAATACACAGCGCGTTACCAAAAATTGTTGTCCTCGGATTGGGCGGCGGTGGTTCAAACGCGATTAACCGTATGATTGAGAGCGGCATGCAAGGGGTCACTTTCATTGCCGCGAATACCGATGCCCAGGCATTGGCGAACAACCTCGCGCCAAATAAAATCCAGCTCGGACCAAAGTCCACCCGTGGTTTGGGGGCTGGAGGTCTGCCAGTTGTGGGCGAGAGTGCCGCCGAAGAAAGCACAAAAGAGTTGGCTGCCCTTCTGCACGGTGCGGACATGGTATTTTTAACTGCAGGAATGGGCGGTGGTACGGGAACAGGCTCAATTCCAATCGCGGCGAAGGTCGCGAAAGCTTCTGGCGCAGTCACTATCGCGATTGTAACCAAGCCATTCTCTTTTGAGCTCGGTCGGCGTCAGCGAAACGCGGAAGAAGGTCTCGCCCGCCTAAAGGAATACACCGATACCCTGATTGTCATCCCCAACGACAAACTCATCGAGATCGCGCCTCGCGACCTCCCGCTTGAAATGGCATTCACACTGGCAGATGATGTCCTGCGTCAGGGTGTTCAGGGTATTTCCGAGCTGATCACCGAAACTGGTTTGATCAATGTCGATTTCTCTCATATTAAAAACACCATGACTCGCGGCGGCGGTGCCTTGATGGCAATTGGCACGGGTAGTGGTCCAAACAAAGTGCAGCAAGCCATCGAAAAAGCGCTACACCATCCCTTATTGGACGATATTGACCTCTTCAATGCCACAGGCATGATCGCAAACTTCACTGGGAGCAGTAACATGTCCTTCAAGGATGTAACCGATGCCCTCAGCACGCTCCAGCAAGCAACTGGTTCCCATGCCGATATCATTCCCGGTATCATTACAGACCCTCGAATGGAAGACAGAGTCCAGTTAATCCTGATCGTCACCGGCATCGGGAATAAGCAAGAGTCGCTCATTGAACAG
>JAYFQB010000326.1:0-1609 GCA_034927385.1 Anaerolineaceae bacterium
GTTGAGGACATCCATAATTTGCGCAAAGGGCGGTCACGCGCCAGGAAATTGATCGCCGTTGGCACCTGCGCGCTTTCTGGCGGCGTGGTGCAGTTCGATGAAAATCACATCGCGCGTGAAACCTTCCAGAAAGCTTCTCACCGCCTGCGTCTGCCGGATATGCTGCCGCATGCTTATCCAATTGACCATTTTGTGGATGTGGATCTCTACCTGCCGGGATGTCCGCCCACTCCCCAGCTTTTCATGACCGCGTTGAAGGAACCTGATGGCGCCCAAATCGCATCGATTGTTTGCCAGGAATGCGGGCGTCAGAAGCTGAATGATATGCGTCCCACAGCCATCACCGGCTCCCGCAGCGGAGTGGTTTTGCCGGATATCTGCCTGATTAACCAAGGCTACGTTTGTGTTGGAACCTCCACGCGCGGCGGATGCGGCGCGCTTTGCACACGTCCAGGGCATGCCTGCGTGGGCTGCCGCGGACCAGCCAACCCGTATCTCAACAAAGATCCAAAATTTGTGCTCGACAACCTGCGGCGCGTCTTTTCGCGGATGACGGACATCCCCGCAGAGGAGATTGATGCTGCCCTCGAGTCCCCCTGGCTTTCTCTCTTCCTCGGGCAGTTCACCGACTACACTCAGGAAACCGACGGTCCCCGGCGGACGAAGGAGAAGATGCTTTAATGACCACCATTACGTACCCCCTCAGCCGCATTGAAGGTCACGCGCGAGTTGTGATTGATGTTTACGATAACGAAGTTTTTCGGGCTGATTTCCAGGCAATGGAAATGCGCGGCTTCAGCTATTACGTGAAAGGCATCCCCGCCGAACAAATCACGGTCATCGTTCCGCGCATCTGTGGTGTCTGCTCCACAGCCCATCAGGTTGCGTCGGTGAAAGCGCTGGAAGACGTTTTTGGGATCACACCCCCTCCCCTGGCGAACGACATCCGGGAGGTGCTGCTGCTTGGTCAATTGATTCAGAACCAGGCGACCTCCCTGTTTATATTCACAATGCCGGACCGCACCAATTCAAACTCACTGTTCGAGCTCTCCCGTAACGAAGCCGAAAGAGCCAAGGAATTCTCGCTGGCGCAGATGGCGCTGCGAATTCGAAAAATTGGCACGGACCTGATCAGCCTCGCCGGAGGGCAGTTTATCCACCCGATCAAAACTGTAATCGGCGGGGTCACCAGCGGTATTCCCCGTGAAAAAGCGGACCAGATGATCGACACCATCAATGATCTGCTGCCAGTCGCGTGCGAGATGGTGGACATTTATTGGGAGTTGTCGATGGAGATGGGTGATCGGATCGGCTCCTGGGGAGATGACGAGCCAACCCACTACCTGGCATCTACCGAGGCGAACGATTACCACCTGAACAGCAAACGCCTGCGCGTAATGCGCCCGGATGTCACAGAGGCTCAGAGCTTTGATCCGCATGAATTTGAGTCTTACCTGCAAATTGCGGTAAATGAGTATTCATACGCGGGTGTTAGTAGTTACATGGGTGAGATCCTGCGAGCAACCAGCCTTGCGCGGATCAATCTGGCAACGACTCTCGGGACCCCCAGAGCGGATGCCTACTTGAGGCGTTTCGTTCAGACTTTTGG
>JAYFQB010000099.1:0-3239 GCA_034927385.1 Anaerolineaceae bacterium
TTTTCTTCGATCGGAAATGGCATCGCTTATTTACCTCACATGTAAACTATAGTTCCTTTGAAAAGTATTATGTTGGAATGCTTCTACCCAGTTGTTCAATTCTTCAGATTAAAAATTCGTTCTCAGGCAACCTCCCTTATAATACGCGTATTGAGTATACCTGATCTGTTGGAAGTGAGAGAAAATGCTTTATCTTGTTGCAACGCCAATTGGAAATCTGGGAGACATCACCTACCGAGCGGTGGAGGTCCTGAAAAACGTGGATCTGATTGCCTCGGAGGACAGCCGCAAGTCGAGCATCCTGTTGAATCATTATGCCATCAGCAAACCTCAGACCGCGTTGAATAACTTTAATGAACGGAAGGTGGTCCCAAAACTGGTTGAACGGCTCGAAAGAGGGGAAACGATTGCCCTTATTACCAGCGCGGGAACACCAGGGATTTCCGACCCGGGTTACCTGTTGGCGCACGCGGCATTAGAAGCAGGGATTGCGGTGGAAGTGATCCCAGGTCCTTCCGCGGTTATCACTGCTCTCACGCTGGCTGATCTGCCTTTGCACAGCTTTACTTTTAAGGGCTTTCCGCCCAACAAAGAAGGTCCACGCAAGCGTTTTATCGCGATGGAAAGCCAAAACCCTCACACGCTTGTTTTTTATGAAAGCCCCTATCGACTTGTGCCATTCCTGAAGAACGCGTTGGAAGTGTTGGGTGAGAGGCGTGTGGTGGTGGCGAATGACCTCACGAAAAAGTTTGAAAGGATCACAAGAGGGAACCTCTCCGATGTTGTGGGTGTGTTCGAAGGCTCAACCATTAAGGGTGAGTTCGTGATCTGTGTTGCTGGATTTGAAGAGCAAAAAGCTAAAAACTCAGCGGACTGAGGTCGGATAAATCCGAGTAGACATCCACATCTTCTGCCTTTTTTAGCTTGCTTACGACCATATATGTCGCGGGGGTGAACAGCACCTCGACCAAAACTTTGAATATGTAATTGGTTAGTGTCAGGGACCAGAAAAGCTCCCTGGGGAACACATGGGTCAGCGTTGCGATGGCTACAAAGATCAGGCTATCAAGAAACTCACCGACGATGGTGCTGGAAATCGTGCGAACCCAAAGAAATTTCCCTTTGGTCACGGATTTCATGAGTGCCATGATGACGGCATTGGAGAAGCTTCCGAAGAGGTAACCGAGGATGCTGGAGAGTACGATCCCGCCAAAGCTGACACCACCCAACACCGAGTCAAAGGCAGGCTGCCCTACGGTCTGCTGCCATGTGGCTTCGCCGGGCAGCACGCGAATCAGCAAAAACATCAGAAAACTAAAAACCAACGATCCAAAGCCGATCCAGATTACCCGCCTGGAACGGGAATAACCGTAAACCTCTGTTAGGACATCCCCAAAGATGTAGGCAAATGGGAAGAACACGGTTCCCGCGTCGAACGCCATGCGCACACCGCCCAAAGAAAAGCCCCAGTCGATTATCTTTGCTGACGAGGCAAAGTTGGAAAGGATTAGGACTATCGTGAAAATCACGGTAACGATATCCAGGTATTTAAAATTGTGACGTTGTTCTTTAAGTTCCAAATTATTTCTCCAGGTAGGCTGACGAAACGGGTTATACTACAAAAATCAAAATTTCGCCCGATTGGTAGAGACTTGCAGGCAAATACGTGAATTTTTCAGCCGCGAAACCGCAAAAGAATTGCCAGAAAAAGCTCTGCCGGGGAAAATGAGCTACAATAGCACTATGCAACACTTTTTCCTAAATCCTGAGTCCATCCAGAACGGCGAGGTGACCTTCCCGGAAGATCTCTCCCGTCAGATAAAAAACGTGCTTCGCCTTAAGGCAAAAACTGATGCTGTGATCGTGCTTGATAATTCAGGGTGGGAATACCTTGTACAGCTAACCGGGGCTAAAGGGCAGACGGTCACAGGGAGAATCACCGGAAAACAACCCGGCAGACCTGAGCCGACCGTTGGCTTGCGGTTATGTTACAGCCTGACCCGGCGCGAGAAGATGGAAGTTATTTTGCAGAAAGCGACGGAAATCGGGGTAACCAGTTTTCAGCCGTATATATCTTCGCGCAGCCTCGTTCAGGACGAGCGGCAAAACAGTGCCAGGCAGGAACGGCTCTTAGCCATCATGCGGGAAGCAGCCGAGCAGTCCATGCGGTCAAAGCTGCCGATATTGCAGCCTGTGCTTGGTTTTGAAGCCATGCTGACTGCCGCGGAGAGCTGTTCCGTCAGGCTGATTGCCTGGGAAAGCACGGCGATCGTCAGCAGGATTTGTCATGAACTGCTCTGCACGGGCGGGGCGGAAAAGGCTGAAATTGCCCTGCTGGTTGGTCCGGAAGGCGGCTTCAGTTCGGATGAGGTCGCGTTGGCTGAAAAACACGGCTTCCAGCAGATATCGTTAGGAACGAATATCCTGCGCATGGAAACAGCCTGCACAGCCGGCTGCGCGATTATCCGCCATCTTTGTTGGTAGATCCGCTCAATAGAGCAAGTTGCGGTTTGGCAATAAATTCCTCAACCGATTGGCTGAGAGCTTTCCCGCGCCAAGATTTCTCCCGATTTCATCCCGAACCGCTACAACCGTGCCCATCTTCAACCCGCTGAAGTCCAGGTTGCGCAGGTCCTGACCGGAAAGCCACATGGCAACTTTTTCCGCGGGTATTTTCCAGACATTGGTGTGGAAAAGGTTCCCAAACCGATTGATAAGCTCAACCGAAAGTGATAATTCGTTATGAAAAACCTTGGCAAAAGGCATTCCAAGGCTGTGGAAGGGCAGGGTCTGGAAGTTTTCAAGATAGGATTTCGGGATCAGGTGCAGGCTGTCGCCGCGTTGATGCAGGGTAAGTCCACTCTCATCAAGGTGAGGAATCAGGCTGACTCCGTAACAATCCTCCACCTGGGAATCCAAATCCGCCAGTTGCTTTTGGGGAACCACGGCGTAACCAGTCGCGGAATACGGACGAGAAGGCGGTTGGCTTGGGTTGGAGAAGAGATCGGCAACTTTGGTCAGCCTAACCGCAAAGAAACCGTTGGTTTCGAACGTCTGGGGCCAAACACGCCAACTGTTTTCGAGCGTGGGGTGAAAAACCTGCTCCTGGAATGCGGTCAAGCCTGGCGCGCGCGCTGGATCGAGCGGAATTTTGTCCACCTGGAAAGCTCCCGGGAAAGAGTCGAGCAGCGCGTTCACGACCGCCTCGTCTTCCTCTGGCGCGAGTGTGCAGGTTGAAT
>JAYFQB010000158.1:0-2489 GCA_034927385.1 Anaerolineaceae bacterium
CAAAGCCGCCATGCGGCAGTTTATGCTTCTGATGGAAGATAACGACCTACTCGAACTGACAGGCATGATCCACCGCCAGTTTCGTCTGCTGATCCAGGCACGCGAGATCCTCGACTCGGGAGGCAAAGCCCAGGATATCGAGCAGGAGTTGGGCGTGTTGAATTTTGTGGCGCGGAAGCTTTCCGATCAAGCCCGCCGCTTCAGCTTGCGCCAGCTTTTGGATATCTACGACCGCCTGTTGAAAATTGACCTCGATATGAAATCCGGTGGCACTCCGGGCGATGTCGCCTATGAGATCCTGATTGCTGAATTGACCCGGTAATCACGCCAAGCAAGGAGGAGATATGCCCTTCAACATCATTCGCAACGACATCGTATGTATGCAGACTGACGCCATTGTCAACGCGGCCAACCCTGAACTAAAAATGGGTGGCGGGGTTTGCGGCAGGATTTTCGCTGTTGCTGGCGAGCAGGAACTAACCCAGGCTTGTAACGCAATCGGCAGGTGCGAGCCTGGAACCGCGGTGATCACCCCGGGCTTCAACCTGCCCGCGAAATATGTGATCCACACCGTTGGTCCGGTCTGGCAGGGCGGCACTCAGGGCGAGGAGAAAATTCTGCGCGGTGCTTACCGCTCCAGCCTGGAGCTTGCCAGGCAGCATGATCTCGAGAGCATCGCCTTCCCGTTGATCTCCTCGGGGGTTTATGGATACCCCTACGAAGAGGCTTTCGCTGTCGCTTTGGATGAGATCAACCGCTTTCTATTTCAGCACGACATGGACGTGACTCTGGTGATGTTTAACACCACTGCTTTCTCGCTCGGCTTCAAACTGCGCAGTGACATCAAAAGTTACATTGATGATCATTATGTAGCAAAGCATCTCGACCATCGCCGCCGCCCGGATTACAACCAACCCTGGGCACCTTCGCCCAAAATGTCTTGTAAAGAACAAGAAACGTTCAATTCTTTACAAAGCTTATACGAAACTGGTTCGCAAAGCAAGCTGGGTTTTCCAAAGGAGAAGACCTTCTCAGAAGCACTGCTCAGCCTCATTGACGCCAAAGGTATGACAGATGCCGAAACCTACAAACGCTCCAATATTGACCGAAGGCTTTTCAGCAAGATTCGCACTAACCCAGCATATGCCCCCAGCAAATCCACCGTACTGGCGCTGTCCATTGGGCTGCGGCTTTCGGTTCAGGACGCGCAAGACCTGTTGGCACGTGCTGGCTTCGCCTTCAGCCCCTGCGACACGCGCGACCTGGTCGTGCGTTATTTCCTGGAGAGAGGCGATCACGATATCGTGAAGGTCAATGCTGCATTATACGATTTTGATCAGAGTTTGCTCGGGCTGTAAAATGTCGCCCGCCAGGCGACCACGCTGTAAGCTTGGGGGTATATGATAGACCTCAGATCAACAAGGAGGTCTACATGAAAAAAACAGAACTAATTTTCATCCTCGACCGCAGCGGCTCCATGGGCGGCTTGGAAAGCGACACCATCGGGGGCTTCAACGCGACCATCAACGACCAGAAGACGCTTGAGGAGGAAACCCGCGTAACCACGATCTTATTCGACAACTTCTTCGAGATCCTGCATGACCGCATAGACCTCCAGAATCTTCCGACTCTCACCGAAAAAGACTATTTTGTCCGCGGCAGTACCGCGCTCTATGACGCCGTGGCGCTTGGTATAAACAAAATCGTGAACGTGCAAAAACAAACCAAGCAGGATGGTCGGGCAGACAAGGTCATCATGGTCATCATAACCGATGGCTATGAGAACAGCTCCCGCGAAACGAACGCGGCGATGCTCCACAAAATGATTGATGGCTGCAAGAAAGATGGCTGGGAGTTCCTCTTTTTAGGTGCCGATATCGACGCACAGGCTGCCGCTGGGGCGATTGGGATTGAAAGCAGCAGAGCTTCGAACTTTGTCAAGGATGCTCAGGGGGTTCAGGTGCAATATGACTCGCTCAATGTAGCGATCAGAACCATGCGTTCTGGCGCGCCGCTGCCAATGGATTGGAAGCAAAAACTCGACGAGGACAACAAACGCGCCAAATAGTGGGGGTAATCAGGGGGTTGAGGGGGAAGGTTGGGGCGGCTTCTACATAGGGCAATATCACATTGATTTCGTACTGATTCGATTGTCTGAAAATTTGAATGATTGAATTATATCATTCTTACGGGGGTTTATCCATAAATCTTATGTAAAGGTTCAGTTGGCGTGTTCAGTTGGCAAAGGTGGCAAAGGTGGCAAAGGTCACCGCATCTGTGGTCACCACCATTAGGACATTTCTATCTTGCCTAGACGAAGGTCAACACATTAAGGGTCAGCTGAAAGTAGGTAACATTTTCTTTTGACTTGACACGGGTCAGTTGGCGTATGTAAGAGCTACAGGTTGGCAAAGTTCAGTTGGCGGTTGTTTGCTGCGGCAGGTAAGGGCTGGTATGGGAAGGAATAGCTGGTTGTTAATGTGCGCTTG
>JAYFQB010000071.1:0-4169 GCA_034927385.1 Anaerolineaceae bacterium
TCCTGGCATGGTTGCCGAGTTGGCGGTCGGCTTCCTGTTCAACGAAAACCTGATCAGCTCCGCTTCGGATGTAACCCGTGTGTATGTTTGCGATACCAACGATTTCGTTGAAGTCGACACGCGTGCCCCGCTCAGTAAGCCTTCAACCTGGATCAAAACCACGGGCTGCGGCGGTGGGCTAACCTCCCAGCAGCTTGACCAGGACGAAAATTCAACACTCAACCAAGTCGCCTTAACCGCCAACACCATTTCGGACCTCTTAAAACAGTTCATGGAAGCTCAGGACGTCCAAACTACATCGCGCGGTGTGCATTGCTCAGCAATTTCGGACGGAGAAAAGATATTAGTTCTAGCGGACGATATCGGCAGGCATAACACACTCGACAAGCTGGCTGGCTTCATCCTGCTTAAAGACCCTTCCCTCGAACCCTCCATTGTGCTCACCAGCGGACGTATCAGCTCAGAAATGCTCCAAAAAGCCTTGCGAATAGGCGTTTCCGTGGTGATCTCACTCACCTCTCCCAACCTCCACACCATCCAACTGGCGGAAGAAATGGGCTTGACCCTGATCGGCTATGCCCGTGGTTCGCGTTTTAATGTTTACTCTCATCAAGAACGTTTCACCGACCTATATGACAGCAAGTAAATCGGTACCCCACGCGGGAAGAGCCATCTCTGGCTTGACTAATCACTATAAAACGCTAAAATTAACAGCGTCCAATGGGAAGAGCCCTGCAAGCGCAGGCACCGAAGGGGCAAACCGATCATGGTGAAACTCTCAGGTAAACAAACCCTCAAACCTCTGAAATCAAAGATAACAGGGGCACAAATTTTTGTGCCTTTGTTCCAATTAACAAACTTAAAGGAGCCAACATGTTAGTGCCACAAGATTTGAAATACCAGAAAACAGACGAATGGGTCAAGCTTGAAAACGATATCGCCACGATCGGCATTACTGACTATGCGCAGGATTCTCTCTCAGACGTCGTTTTCGTTGAATTTGCGATCGACCCGGATGACGAAGTCAGCGCCGGAGACAGCCTTGCGACGATCGAATCCGTCAAAGCCGCAGCCGAAGTGGTTTTCCCAGTCAGCGGAAAAGTCCTCGAAGTGAACCAGGCACTCACCGACACCCCAGAGCAGCTTAACTCCCAGCCCTATACTGGCGGTTGGCTCGCCAAGGTCCAGGTTAGCGATGAGTCCGAACTGGAAAAACTGATGGATTCTGCTGCCTACGACGCGTATTGCCAGGACCGCTAAGCCTATGTTCACTCCACACACAAAAGCTGATGTGGAGGCAATGCTCAAAACTATCGGGGTCGGAAAAGTCGATGACCTCTTTAATGTGGTCCCCGAATCCAACCGTTTCCCCAAGTTGAACCTGCCCCAGCCGCTTTCCGAGATGGAAGCGGCTGCCGAATTGGACAGCATCGCTTCTGCCAACGCCACAACCCGGGACTTCATCAGTTTCCTTGGCGCCGGCGCGTATCAACACTACATCCCCGCCGCGGTAGACAACCTTCTGCAGCGCGGTGAGTTCTACACAGCCTACACTCCCTACCAGCCCGAAATCTCCCAGGGCACGCTCCAGGCAATTTTCGAGTTCCAAAGCCTGATCAGCCTGCTAACTGGCATGGACGTCAGTAACGCCTCCCACTATGACGGCGCGACTGCTGCTGCCGAAGCGGTTATCCTCGCGATCAATCACTTCCGAGGCAAACGCGGCAAGATTTTGCTTTCCCGCGCTATCAATCCCCAGTACCGCGAAGTCATTCGCGGCTACATGCAGGCGAATGATGCCATCCGCATCGTCGGCGATGACCCCGAAACCGGCATCGCGCCAGACCTGAAGAACCTGATCGACCAGATTGACCTCGACACCTCCCTGGTGATGGTGCAGTACCCGGACTTCTTTGGTCGCATCATCGACTACAAACCGCTCATCGATGCCGCCCATGCCCAGGGTGCCCTTGTTGCGGTTGTGGTTAACCCCACAGCTCTCGCGCTTCTGACCCCTCCTGGCGAAATTGGCGCTGATATCGTGGTTGGCGAAGGGCAACCGCTCGGTATTCCGCTCTCCTATGGCGGTCCTTACCTCGGCTTCTTTGCCGTAAAGGACGCCCTGCTGCGCAAAATCTCCGGTCGCCTGGTCGGCGAAACCGTGGACACGCAGGGTGAACTCGCGTATGTCCTGACCCTCACCGCGCGTGAACAGCACATCCGCCGCGAGAAAGCTTCCTCTAACATCTGCTCCAACCAGGGGTTGATGACACTTGCCGCCACAATCTACATGACTCTGCTCGGCAAAACTGGCTTTCAGCAGGTCGCCAACCTTTGCTACCAAAACGCGCACTACACCGCCAACTCGATCCAGGTAGCCCCCGGTTTTGATCTCCCCTTCAAGGAAACGCCTTTCTTCCATGAGTTCGTTGTAAAAACCGACCAAAACGTGCCCGATTTGCTGGCACACCTCCAGGATCACAGCATCCTCGGCGGTTATGACCTCAGCAAAGACTTTCCCGAACTCGAAGGCTGCCTGCTGATGGCAGTGACCGAGATGATTTCACGCGAAGATATTGATTATCTGACCGACGTTCTCAACGAGGTGGACCATGCGTGAGCCAACTATTTTTGAGCTTTCCTCCCCCGGTCGCACCGGTGTAACTTTCCAGGAACCAAGTGTTCCCAAAACCGAGATCCCCCACGAATTCGCCCGGGCGGAGTTCCCCTTCCCCGAAATCTCAGAGCTGGGCGTTGTGCGCCACTTTACCAAACTATCCCAAAAGAACTACGCCATTGATCTGGGCTTCTACCCCCTGGGCTCCTGTACAATGAAGTACAACCCAAAAATCAACGAGGCAACCTCCCGCTACCCCGGTTTTGCAGCCACCCACCCCCTCCAGCCTGAAGACACCGTCCAGGGCAACCTGTACCTTATGTACACCCTCCAAACCTGGTTGGCTGAGATCGGCGGTTTCGCCGACGCAACCCTTGTACCGGCAGCCGGAGCGCAAGGCGAACTGGTCGGCACCATGATCATCGCCAGGTACCATAAAGACCGCGGCGACCTCAAACGCACCCGCATTCTAATCCCGGATTCCGCCCACGGCACCAATCCCGCATCCTCAGCCATGATCGGCTTCGACCCGATCCAACTGCCTTCAGACGAGCGCGGCAACGTGGACCTTAAGGCGTTAGCTGAGCTTTGCGACGACAGACTCGCTGGTTTGATGTTCACCAACCCGAATACACTCGGTTTGTTCGATGAGAATACCGCCGAAGTCATCCGCATCGTCCACGAAGCCGGCGGGCTGGTTTATGGCGACGGCGCGAACATGAACGCCCTGCTCGGCGTTTTCAAACCCGGCGACTGCGGCATCGATGTGATGCACTTCAACCTCCACAAGACCTTCTCCACTCCTCACGGCGGTGGCGGTCCCGGAAGCGGTCCCGTCATGGTCTGTGAGAAACTCGTCGACTACCTGCCCGAACCGCATATCGTCATAACCGACCCGGGCGATGATGAAAATCCGCCCATCTACGGACTCGTCCGTCCGGAGAAATCGATCGGTCGCGTCAAGGCATTCCACGGTCACTTCGGCATGCTCGTTCGCGCCTATACCTACATCGCCATGCTCGGCCAGGATGGTCTGCGGGATGTGGCGGAAAAAGCAGTCTTAAACGCCAATTACCTGCAAGCCAAACTCAAAAACACCTACACCCTACCCTACGACCGCTCGTGCATGCATGAGTTCGTGCTCGAAGGCTGCTGGAAGGACCTGCCCGATATCCACGCATTGGATATCGCCAAACGGCTTATGGATTACGATTTCCATCCGCCCACAAACTACTTCCCGCTGATCGTGCACGAGGCGCTGATGATCGAACCGACCGAAACGGAGAGTGTTGAAACGCTGGACCTCTTCGTGGATGCCATGCTGAAAATTGCCGAAGAAGCACGCACCCAGCCGGAGCTGCTCAAGAACGCCCCACACAACACCCCCGTCAAACGCGCGGACGAACTCAAAGCCGCCAAGGACCTCGTCTTCTGCTGCTACCCTGTGGGAGAGTGGGAAAAGAAATAGTCACCTCCCGTTGAGGGTTTTCCAACCCATTCCATTTACTTTTGGAGGCTAATCAAGTGATTGATCAGCCTCTTTCTTTTTAAA
>JAYFQB010000221.1:0-13806 GCA_034927385.1 Anaerolineaceae bacterium
TCATCCACTACCTGTTGCTGCAGGAACCGGACGTAAAGATCGTCAACCTCGACGCGCTTACCTACGCCTGCAGCCTGGAGAACCTCAAAGATCTACCCCATCCTGAGCGCCACCTTTTTGTGCACGTAAACATCACCGATCGTGACATGCTGGATAAGCTTTTTAGTGAGCATCAAATCGACACGGTCATCAACTTTGCGGCTGAATCGCATGTGGACCGCTCCATCCTGAATCCGGGAGTCTTCGTTGAAACCAACGTTGTCGGCACCTACACCCTGCTCGAAGCTGCCCGCCGCGCCTGGATCGTTGATAAGATCGTCCCGCTTGAAGAAACCCGTTTTCATCACGTTTCCACAGATGAAGTTTTTGGCACGCTAACCCGCGAAGACCCGCCATTCGAAGAAGCCACTCCCTACGCCCCGCGTTCGCCCTATGCCGCTGCCAAAGCCTCCAGCGATCACTTTGTGCGTGCCTACCACACGACTTTTGGCGTGCCGGTCAGCATAAGCAACTGCTCCAACAACTACGGTCCGCGCCAGTTCCCCGAGAAGCTCATCCCTCTGATGATCCTGAACGCGCTGAACGGTAGACCGCTACCTGTCTATGGCGACGGAATGCAGATCCGCGACTGGCTCTATGTGGACGACCACTGCGAAGCTATCCTGCGCATCGTAAAGCATGGGCGGGTTGGCGAGACCTACTGCGTTGGCGGCGACAACCAACCCCCAAACATCGAAATCGTCAGGAACATCTGCGATATTCTCGACGAATTGCAGCCTAATTCTGCCTATTCCCCACATGACCAGTTGGTCACATACGTTGCCGACCGACCGGGGCATGACCGACGCTACGATATTAACATAGCCAAAATCGAAGCGGAGCTCGGATGGAAACCCAGCCACAATTTGCGCCAGGGTTTGGTGGACACGGTAAAGTGGTATCTGGACAACCCCGCGTGGGTTGAGGCGATCACAAAGCAGTCAGATTACGACAACTGGCTTCACAAGAACTATTCAAGCAGAAAGGCGTAGACATGAAAGGCATCATCCTCGCAGGCGGCAAAGGCACCCGGCTCTATCCGTTGACTATGACCATCAGCAAACAACTGCTGCCGGTATATGACAAACCCATGATCTACTACCCCCTTTCCATGTTAATGTTGGCGGGTATTCAGGACATTCTGATCATCACCACCCCCGAAGACAGCGAGCAGTATCGGCGCCTTTTGGGCGATGGGAGCAGGCTTGGGATGAACTTTCAATATGCTGTTCAGGCGGAACCCCGCGGGTTGGCAGACGCGTTCCTCGTGGGCAAAGATTTCATCGGCGACGATAAGGTTTGCCTGATCCTTGGAGACAACATCTTTTTTGGGCACGGGCTGCCGCTGGTGCTGCGCAGCGCGGCTGAGGTGGAAAGCGGCGCCGTCGTGTTCGCTTATCCCGTCCGGGACCCCGAACGCTACGGCGTGGTGGAATTCGATGAAAACGGCACAGCCATCAGCCTGGAAGAAAAACCCCTAAAACCGCGTTCCAATTTCGCCGTTCCCGGAATTTACTTTTACGATAACCGTGTTGTTCGCTACGCTGAAGAACTAAAACCTTCCCCACGCGGTGAAATTGAGATTACAGACATCAACAAACGCTACCTGGGGGACGGCGAGCTCTCGGTCAAGGTGTTGGGGCGGGGCGTTGCATGGCTGGATGCCGGCACGCATGAATCTTTGCTGCAAGCATCCATGTTTGTGCAGGCAGTGGAAGACCGGCAGGGTATGATGATCTCGTGTGTGGAAGAAATTGCCTACCGCATGGGTTATATCGACGCTCAGGCTCTGCGAAACTGCGCCGAACCGTTTTTGAGCAATGAATACGGGCAGTATTTGTTAAGATTTTTAGGCGAACAAAGCAAATGAAAAAGATATTGCAGATCGGAACAACGGGTCAACTTGGCTGGGAACTCCTACGTGCCTGTGCGCCGCTTGGCGAGGTGGTAGGCTTGGATTATCCCGAGGTGGACCTTTCAGACAGCTCCGGTCTGCGTGAAGTTGTGCGAAGGGTCAACCCCGATATTATCATCAACGCCGCTGCCTACACCAATGTGGACAAAGCCGAAAGCGAACCCAGCCTGGCACGCGCGATTAATGCGATTGGTCCCGGCGTTTTGGCGGAAGAAGCCAAAAAGGCAGGCGCGGTATTCGTGCACTACTCCACGGACTATGTATTCGATGGCACCAAAGGCACCCCATACGTGGAAACCGACCAACCCAACCCGCTGAACGTTTACGGGCAGACCAAGCTGGAAGGCGAGCAAGCCATCGCCGCTTCGGGCTGCGCCAGCATCGTGCTGCGTACCAGTTGGGTGTACTCAATGCGCCAGGGTGGTTTCGTGAATAAGGTTCTGAAATGGGCTCGCACGCAGGAAGTGATGCGCGTGGTGGATGACCAGATCAGCTCGCCAACCTCGGCGCGTATGCTGGCAGAGATCACCGCGCTGATTCTCGCGCAGGGTCGGGGAGATGTGTTTGATTACATCCGTGAAAAAGGCGGCTTGTACCACTGCGCCGCTGCCGGCTCATGCAGCCGTTACGAATGGGCAACAGCAATCCTTGAATACGATCCGTGCAAGGAAGAGCAGATTGTAAAACAGCTTGAGCGAGCTAAAAGCAGCGAATTTCCTGTGCCAGCCAACCGCCCCACAGTCTCGGTGTTGGATAACAATGAAATGATTCAAGACTTCAACCTTTGCTTGCCTCCCTGGGAAACAGGCTTACAGTTAACCATGAAGTAAATAAGATCAGAGATAATGTAATCATAATGAATAGGTCCACGAGTTTGAAGGAAGTTAAAGCACAAAAATCACATTCCATCGCGGTAATATTACACCTTTTTTATACTGAGCTTTTTGATGAGATACGAGCCACGTTAGATAATCTTGGGGGGAACTTTGACCTTTATGTCTCGCTTCCCGAAACAAAAGCGGAGTATATAGAGACAATCAAAGGTTTTTATCCAGATGCGCATGTGTTGATAGTGGAAAACAGAGGGCGAGATTTAGCCCCTTTCCTCGAGTTTCTCAAAGTTGTTTTACCATTAGATTATGATTATTTGCTCAAGATACACACCAAAGAAACAATCCATAGATTAGATGGGGATGAATGGCGTAGAGATGTTTTCTGCAAGCTGCTTGGTTCGAAAGATCACCTGCAAACCATCTCAACATTGTTCTCTAATAATCCATCCCTGGTTATGATCGGTCCTAAAGACCATGTACTTAATGCGCGTTACTACATGGGTAGCAACCGGGAAAAACTTCAGTCTCTGTTATACAAAGCAGGTTACCCCCAAGCCCTTCCCGAATCATTTTCTTTTGTGGCTTCAACGATGTTTTGGGCAAAACCGGGTATCTTCGAACCTTTACTCAATATGGGGATCGAACCTGAAAACTTCGAGAGTGAACCTTTGCCTTCCGATGGCTGCTTACCGCATGCCTTGGAGCGCTTTCTTGGCTTATTGGCAGAACTCCAGGGTGGAGAAATCAGAGCAATTAAACAGGACGGATCGATCGTGGAGCCTGACCCCAACAAAATCTTTCCGTTCGCCGCGCCACCCACTCTCCTAAAATTACGCGAGTTGAAATCCGTAGTGTTTTATAGCGCATACGCGGAAGCCTATGCCATTGAGCATCTTCGAATAAGAGCGCCGTTTGCTGCCGCCGGCGTCGAGATTATTGAAGGTGTACGCAACGGCATAGCCGACCCTGATTTGGCTGGGGATGGGGACGCGGTAATTTTCCAACGCGAATTCCCAAGAAACGTCAAACTTTATGACCAAATTATTTCCAACGCGCGTGCTGCCGGGAAATATGTTTTCTATGAGCTAGACGATTGGCTTTTCAATTTACCCGAAAATCATCCCGAGAAAATTCAGGAACTCTATAATTCCGCCCTTTTGCCGATGCTCACAGCCGTTGCTGAGGCAGATTTGGTCCTCGTGGCGACCGATGAATTACGACGTGTGGTGGAAGTATTCAATCCAAACGTTCTCGTTCTGCCCAACTATTTGGACGACGCTTTATGGCATCTGCGAACCCCTGGGACCGATTCAGATAATCAGTTGGTGAAGATTGGCTATATGGGGAGTGACTCCCACACGCCAGACTTGGCTCTCATAGCGCCTGTCATTAAAAAAATACTAACAGACAAAGCCGGCAAGGTGCGGTTGGACGTCTGGGGCACACCTCTGCCTGACGAACTTACAGATTTTGAGGGGGTCAACTGGCATCCATCTCCCACGAATATCTATACGGATTTTGTCAAATATTTCCAAACACTTGATTTCGACATCGGGATCGCCCCTCTCGCGGACAACCCGTTCAATCGCTGCAAAAGTGGATTGAAATTCCTGGAATACAGTGCCAATGGCATAGCTGGAGTTTATAGCAGAATTACCCCTTACGCGACAATTGTTGACCATGGGGTCAATGGATTCCTGGCGGGTGATTCACAGAAATGGTATCAGTACTTGACCCGGTTGATCGACGAACCAGAGCTTCGAGTTCAAATTGTCAGGCAGGCGCAGGAAGACATTCACAGGAATTGGTTGTTATCGCAAAACATTAGAACCTGGAAGGATATCTTTTGTAGGATTAGCAATCAGACGTATGTTGAAGATCCAAACAAATCAGTAAGATCAAACACGATAAACAATATTAACAGGCAGCTCTACCTGAGTAGAGAAAACCAGGAATCATACGCACTGAAGCGTGAAAGAGAGTTTAACACCCGCCTTAACGAGTTGGAGGTAACACAGCAGGAAGTTGTTGAGGGCTTAAATGCTGAGTTGGCTGGGTACAAACACGAGCTCAACGAAATTCACCAAAACAGACTTTGGAAAAAACTATCTGCGTATCAAGCATATGTACATAAACAACAATTTTTAATAAGAAAAGGTTTAAGGCGCGTTGCCCGAATAAAGCGCATAATTTTTGGGGTCTCTGGGAAAAGAAGACAGGTAATGATCGATTCGGGATTGTTTGATGCCGAATATTATTTGAGAGTAAACCCGGATGTAAAAAACTCTGGCGCGGATCCTCTGGCGCACTTTTTGAATTATGGAGGAAACGAAGGACGCGATCCATCTCCTGACTTTGATAGCAGTTGGTACCTGGAAACATATCCGGACGTAAAAGCCAATGGAATCAACCCCTTGTTACATTACCTGTTATATGGAAAAGGCGAAGGCAGGGCTGCACAACCTGTAACACTTACGCAAAACACCTTGTCTTCATCTGGTCAAAAATTGCAGTCATATGGAAACCCGACCAAAGCGATTCCGGATAACATCCTGCTCGCCCCAAAGATACAGGAAATATTGGAAAGCAAACTACGGGAAGAATATGTAATTTCGCTGAGTCACGACAATTATCTTTCGATTACAGGCGGGGCTCAGTTATACCTTGCCGACGAACAGCACTTAATTAATCAGCAAAACAAAAGCTATATTCATGTCTATCCGTATAAAAAAGAAACCACTCTGGTCTCTTCAGAGAAAATACTTTATGTTGGCGTCAACGTGGATGGTGAACCAGCCTTTGAAACAGAACCAAACGAACTGGTGACTGCCCTGACTGCTCTTGAAAACAAAAAACTAATGAAGCTCGTCATTCACCATACGATGGGATTTAATCTTGTGACATTACAACTCTTCCTCGATTTTGCCCAACGGAAGGGAACCTTCTGGTTGCATGACTATTTTTCGCTCTGTCCTTCATATAATTTGAGACGGAATGACAATGAATACTGCGGCGCACCCGATATTCAAAGCAACGCTTGTCAGTTGTGTAAATATGGTCATCAAAGGCGGCTTCAAGCACCGGAAATCGAGCAATTGTTTCGTGAAAATCAGCTTGATGTAGCGGCGCCTTCGCGGTTTAGTTACGAATTATGGCAATCGCGTTTTCCGATACAATCTACCCCCCACATTATTCCGCCGGCTGCCTTAAAATGGAAAAACAACACTCCAGCTGATCTAACCAAAGGGATTTTGCGGATAGGATTCCTGGGTTATCCGCTCGACTACAAAGGATGGCAGGCATGGTTGCGGTTGACTCAGGAACTCAACGGAAACAAGAGGTATGAGTTTTTTCATTTTTCAACCCAATCGGGAGCTCTCGGAAATTACACAAGAATTGACGCACGCGTGACCAAAGAAAACCGGCTGGCTATGGTTGAGAGTCTGCGCCAAAGCCATATTGATGTGGCTTTTCTTTGGTCAATAGTTCCGGAGACTTTTTCCTTTACTTTACATGAGGCTCTTGCGGCTGGTTGTTACATCGTAACCAACCCAAACAGTGGAAATATCCAGGATTACATTAAACGTCATCCAAAGCGCGGTAGTATCCTGCAGAATGAGACGGAACTTTTTAAGTTTCTAAGATCAGACGATCTGGTCAATAGCATCAATGAATATCAAAAATACGGAAAACCACAGGCTGAGTTAGTTTTTGGGAGCCTTGAGGAGATTGAATGATGATCGTTTTCACCAGCATTACTCTCAACTATCTGCCTAAAGCAAAGATATTGGCGAAAACGCTAAAACAGCTCCATCCTGATTGGCAATTCCACCTGGTTATCAGCGACAAAATCCCTTCGGGCATGGAAAACTTGTTCGGGCAGGAACTAAATCAACCCATTTTTGATAAGGTGGTTTGGATTGAAGAACTGCCCATATCAGACATTAACAGCTGGATCTTCAAACATAGTGTTGTAGAAATTTGCACGGCTGTTAAAGGGCCTTATCTCAAATACCTGGCAGATCAAGGCTTTGAGAAGGTAGTCTATATCGATCCTGACATCGCGATTATTAACTCCCTTGACCCTATTGATACGTGGCTCGATGAACATGGAGTTCTCCTGACCCCGCATCTTCTGAATTACACAGACAATCCTCAATCCATCCGGGATAACGAGATCATGGGCACGATGCGGCATGGAACGTTCAATCTGGGCTTCCTGGCAGTCAACACCTTGAACAGAGACGGTCGCCGGTTTGTCGATTGGTGGAACGACCGACTTTTGGATTATTGCTATGCGGATTATGAAAAAGGTCTTTTCACTGATCAGAAGTGGGTGGACTTAGCACCATCTTTTTTTGAGGATCTGCTCATCATTCGCGATCCGGGCTATGACGTTGCATCCTGGAATCTGGATTGTCGAAAGCTAAGTTTTAATGAACAGGGGCAGCTGATTGTAAATGGCAGCTTTCCACTTCGGTTCTATCACTTCACCGGCTACGATTCCGGGGCGGGAATGAATGTTGTGAAATCCCTGACTTCCGGAGGAGAAAATCCGGTTGTGAACGAACTTTGGGCTTGGTACATCCGTCAGCTTGAGGATAATGGTCATGGCGCAATTGGGAAAACGAAGAGTTTTTACGATACCTTCGATAATGGCACAAAGATAGAGAAAGATATGCGTGTGACTTATCGTGAGTCACCTGAACTGCAGAGAGTTTTCCCGAATCCCTTCAGCACGGATAGCGGCAAGGGGGGGTATTTAAAATGGTGGCGAAAAGACAGAAAGCCAAAACAAGACACCAGACAAGAAAAGATTGCCGTTGTGCCCACACCTCAGCCGGCGGCTGACATTATCACCAGTCAGGAGAAAACACAGGCGAAGGTCTATCAAGAGATGCTGCTGAGAGAAGCTAATGAAAAAGATCAGGAGTTTGTCCCCCTGCTTAATAAATCTTTTGATGCTGCCGATTCATTGATCAAATTAATCGCATTCTATCTGCCCCAATATCATCCCTTCCCGGAAAACGATGATTGGTGGGGTAAAGGCTTTACAGAATGGGCTAATGTAACGCGTGCTGTGCCTCAATTCCCAGGGCATTACCAGCCTCACCTTCCGGGTGAACTTGGTTTTTACGATCTACGTGTGGAAGAAGTGCATTTTCGTCAAATTGAGCTCGCAAAACAGTTTGGGCTTTATGGATTTGGTTATTACCACTATTGGTTCGGTGGTAAGCGACTGATGGAAATGCCTGTGGACCGCTTTTTGCACAATAAAAGGATGGACTTTCCGTTTTTGTTGATCTGGGCAAACGAAAACTGGACACGTCGGTGGGACGGGCTCGAAAATGATATCCTGATAGCTCAGAACCATTCACCCGAATCTGACAAAGCGTTTATTTCAGACCTGGAACCATACCTCAGGGATGACAGGTACATTCGATTGGGAGATCGCCCTATTATTGTTGTATATCGTGCGGATACCTTGCCAGAGCCAAAAACGACCGCAGAACGTTGGCGGGAACATTGCGTAAAAAATCATCTTGGTGAGCCTTATCTCATTGCAGCCCAAACTTTTGGTCTGAGCGACCCAGGATCAGTGGGTTTTGATGCCGCTATGCAATTCCCGCCTCACAATGAATGGCACAGTGGCGATCTGATGATCCAAAATTCCACTGAGCTCGCGAACCCTGATTTTTCCTCCTATATTTTCAGCTATCCAAAGATGGTCGAGTTTCAGGAGAACCAGCTCGAAACCACAAGTCCCTATCCATTGTACAAAACGGTTTTCCCAAGTTGGGATAGCGAACCCAGAAAGCCTGGACGGGGAACAATTTATGCCGGTTCCAGCCCGAACCTTTACCGGTGCTGGTTGCAGACAGCCTGTAACTGGACGATAAAAAACCACCCTCATGGAGAAAGATACCTGTTTGTTAATGCCTGGAACGAGTGGGCTGAAGGCGCTCATCTGGAACCTGATCGCAGGTTTGGTTACGGATATCTTGAAGCCACGAAAGATGTGCTTTCTAAACTGTTGGATTAAGAACAAGCTATGATAATTATCCTGATAAAGGAAAAAAAATATGATGAAAACAATCGGAGTGAAGAAGTTTGACAAGTTTAAACGATGCAGTGACGCAGAGTGGCTTGACCTTCTGAAGAGGAGTGTGACAGAAAGTGTTATCAACGGGGTTGTCTTCCCTTCTTTTCCTGGGAAGGACATCCAGGAGCGATTTGTAGGGAGTTCATATGAGGCGGCCTTAACAGAAGCCTCAGAGTTTTACACATACCTAAAGCAAGCGGCCGCGGACTTGGGCAAGAGGGTATCAAAAAAATCTCGCATCCATGATTTTGGTTGTGGATGGGGACGCTTCACTCGATTCTTTATGAAAGATGTAGCGGGAGAAAACATCTATAGTTCAGATGTAATGCCACTTGCGATCGACATATGTAAACAAAGCGATCTTCCAGGTCAATTTGATGTACTTGAGCAAGGTGGTGAGCTGCCCTATCCAGACCAATTTTTTGATGTAATGATGGCGTATTCTGTTTTCACGCACCTACCAGAAAAGGTTCACCTCCATTGGATGAGGGAGTTAGCCCGGGTTAGTAAGCCTGGTGCTGTTTTTTGTCTGACGCTTGAACCACGTTTTTTTATTGACCGCATCAAAAACGCCGACAGAGAGTCTGGTAATGTTTTTCTACAAGGGTTAGCGCGATATGCACCAGACATCACAGAGCTTTACGAAAACTTTGACCACGGCAAAATCTCCTACCTGTCAACTGGCGGTGGAGATAATCTGACTGCTGATATTTATGGAGATGCTGTTGTTCCCTTGTCGTTTATTGAGAAAAACTGGAGCGAATATTTTGAGGTAATCTCATATAAAGATTTTCCTGACAAAATCTGGCATCAGGCAAGGCTGGTTGTACGAAGGAAAGCGCATTAGCCGCTTTTCTGTTTGAGAGAATCAATAAATGCAAGCAGGAATAGGCTGAGAGTGCTCATCCTGAGCTGAAAAACATTGGTGGAACATGAAGGTAGAACTGATTCTGATAAAAGCGCAAAAAGCATGGCATATCTTAAAAAATCAGGGTGTTAAAGCCTTACTCAACCGATTAAAGTCAAAAACAAATCTTAGGACAAGCTTGACCAGCGAGTGGTTAACCACCAACCCCACAGCTGCTAAAACAGATGCCAAAGCAATTTTCATCGGAAAGACCCTCAGCAAAGAAAAATTGAGCTCAAAAATGACCTCCCAACTGTTGGGATCAGAAATCAGGATCGCTCTTTCGCACGATAATTACCTTGATAATGTCGGGGGTTTACAGCTAAAAATCGCTGATGAACAACTTGAGACAAACCGCTCCGGAAAAGGTTTTTTGCACATCTTTCCCTATGGTGCCGGTCTGACTCTGGTGGAGTTCGACCAAGAGTCGGTCGTTGGCATAAACCTGAATGGAAACTGGATAGGTTACACCCACCCTCAAACCCTGCTTGAATATCTTTCAGAGTATTCATCCGAATTTGCTGTCGAACAATTTTCCATCCATCACTTCATGGGTTTTGACCTTGAATTTATTGATAAGTTCATGGCAATCTTTCATAATCCAAAGGTCATTTTTTGGCTGCATGATTTTTTCTCTCTATGCCCGGGTTACTTGTTGCTTCGTAACGATTTGGAATTTTGCGGAGCGCCGGATGTGGCGAGCAACGCTTGTTTGCTCTGTATATATGGAGAAAGAAGAAAACCGCACCTCAAAGCTTTCGAACATTTCTTTTCGCGTAATAACATCGAGGTTGTTTCACCTTCCGAGTTTGCTCTTAAATTATGGGAGAAGGGATTTCCGGTGAAGGGAGTCCCATCGATTGTTTGTCCACATGCTTCATTGGAATATCAGGCACCAACGCCAATTGCTTTACAACCTTCACCCATAAAGATTGCGTTTGTCGGTTTTCCTGTACACCACAAGGGGTGGGAAACCTGGTTGAAGTTAACCGATAGGTTTGGGGCAGATCCCAGATATGATTTTGTGCTGTTTTCAGAGGCTCAGCGCCCTTCGCGCAAATTTAGAAATGTTCCCATCTCGGTAACGAAGGAATCTCGAGATAAAATGGCAGAAACACTGCGGGATCACCATGTGGATATTGCGTTCTTATGGTCTATCTGTCCAGAGACCTTCTCTTTTACCCTGTACGAATCACTTTCAGCAGGCTGTTTGATCTTAACCAATCCGAATAGCGGCAACATTCAGGCATATGTCAGGGAGCACCCGGATACAGGCAAGATCCTGGAAAGTGACCAAGCGCTTATGGAATTGTTTGAAAGCGGAAAATTGGCGGACTATCTGGATGTAAGGAACAGAGAAGGAAAACCATTTGCCAGGCTTGTGATAAACCAGGAATGTTAGGGAATCCAGAGTGACATAAAGATTATTCAAGTCAGGCGGTTTCTTTCGGTAACATCTTTTAGGGCATTATGCCCCTAAGGTGCTTGATTGATAGGTGTATCTCTATTATTATTGTTCCCACATAGGAGAAAGTTAATGGAGAACAAAGCCCCACTGACCAAGACAAGAATCGTTTCTTTTGACGTCCTACGAATCGTTGCAATTCTTAATGTAATTATTGTCCATGCAGCATCGCAAGTTTTTGTCGGCTCCTTCTATTCCGGAGGTTGGATTGCCGCCAACTTTTTCGCGTCTTTTTTCCGCCTTGGAGTGCCTTCGTTTCTGATGATCAGCGGAAGCCTTCATCTAAACCCGGAAAGAGAAATCGAATGGGGCAAATTCTACAAAAAGGTTTTTCTACATATTATTGTGCCTCTCCTTTTTTGGTCTCTTGCCTACTACCTCCTGATTCCACTCATTCAGCATGAAGCAGTCACCTTTAATTTCATGGAGTTCTTGGCGCGATTTCTTGACAGCAACGTTTACTGGCATCTCTATTTTATGTACATCATTATAGGTCTGTACATATTAACGCCATTCCTGAGAGTATTCATAAAAGGGGCTTCCCAAAAGCTAATCAGAACGTTCCTCCTGATCTGGGTTGTAAATGTCGCGATTGTTCCTTTGTTTACGCGTATTACAGGCTTAAGAATCAGTGCTAACTTATTGTCAATTACGGGGTTTGTTGGCTACTACATTGCAGGCTACTATCTAACAAGAACGCAGCCTAAATGGCACCCGGCTTTTTATTTTCTCGTTTACCTGGCAGCCTCCAGCGCAACTTTCCTCGCAACGCATTATTCAAGCGCAGCGGCAGGATCACCAGTTGAGTTGTATTATGACAAGTTTTCGCCCAACATCATGTTGGCAGCGGTGGCGTTCTTTCAGTTTATTCGGAGCATCAACTTTTCTAACCTCTACGAAAAGAACAAAGGCTTCAAGGTAGTTGTCACCACCTTAGGTAAGACTACGTATGGTGTATTCTTCATCCATCTGCTGGTGCAATCAGCATTGTTGTTTGGCGTTTTTGGGTTTCAACTCTATTCAGGCACGGGAAACGGTTTCATCTATATTCCTCTGACATCCGTGGCTGTTTATGTCATCTCCACAGTAATTGTGCTGGTGCTGGGAAGGATCCCGTTGGTGAAAAACCTGGTCAGTTAATGGATCAGTCCTGGTGTTTTTCTGCTTTCTGATTTCTAACCACAAAAAACACCGCGACGCCAACCGCGGCGGCGGCTAACAGCCAGAGCCAGTTACTGGGGTTTTGCATCAGGCTAACCGTGGTTGGGCTTTCTGTAGCTGTTGGTGTAACTAAAAGCTGGCGGGTAGCGCTTGGCGAGGGGCTGGGGGTGAGCGTGGGGCTGGCTTGCGGCGTCTCGCTGGGAGGGCCGAGGGTTGGCGTGTTGGTTGCCGGCGGAGTAACCAGCAGCAAAAGACGGTCCCCCGGGTAAATCACGCTCGAGGCAGTCAGATAATTCCACGCCATCAGGTCCGCGGCGGTAATGCCGTACAGTCCAGCAATCCAAGCCAGATTCTGCCCATCGGTCACCGTATGGTAATACTTCCCATCTGCTGCCGGGGTTAGCTTTTGCAGCGGGCTGAGAGGCAGCTCCGTTGGCGTTGCTGTTTGGTCCGGACCCTTGATCACCAGTTTTTGCCCAATCGAAAGCGTGCTTGCCTCCGTCAGGTTATTCAGCTCCAGGATCGTTTTTAGGGGCACACCGTATGCCTGGGCGATGGTCGAAAGATATTGGTATGCCTGTACCTCATGGACAATCGATCCGTTCGCGTTCGGCGCCGCGATGCTAACACTGCCTTGCGGCGTAGCTGTGATCATCCCGCGCGAATTTGGACCCGCGATGGTCAGCTTATCTCCAGGCCATAGCACGTAACTATCGGAAAGGTTATTCCACGCCAAAATCTCTTTGATGGTCACGCCGTAAGCCACCGCGATGGACCATAGACTCTGCCCGGTTTTGACCACATGAACATAATTGCCATCTGCGTTCAGATCCACTTTTTCAACAGGGGTGACAATTCCATAGCCCACCGCAGGCTGTCCGGGTGTGCCGCCGCCGCCCGTCGGCGGGGTGGAATCACAGGTTTCGCCGGAAATGTAAGCAGCCTGAAGGATGTAATAAGTCATACCGTTGGAGGCGGTTGCGGTTCCAGCCCCAACGTGGCAATAGTTCGGCGTGGTGGCGGGGCGCATGTGATCATAATCCGCCCACATCACCATGATCTGGTCAACGGTGCCGCCGTAGGCAACCGCAAAGTTCTCTGTCGCGTATACCTTTTTCCCTGCCCCGTACCCTGCGGCGGAAATGCGCCCAGCAACATCACCAATATGCCAGGAGAGCAAGTTATCCGCCATCGTTTGGGCTGTTGCCTGAGCGACAGCGTTAATGGTGGCATTCTCGATCAAAGTCGGCAGCCCGTTAGCCATCCGCAGCACGTTCATCGCGGCAATAAGTTCGTAGGCGGCAACCTGACTGTGAGGTGCGGCGTCTGGTTTTGCGTCAACGCGAATGGGTTGTAGCGGATAAAGCACTACCGCCAGGACCA
>JAYFQB010000269.1:0-2592 GCA_034927385.1 Anaerolineaceae bacterium
CCGACGGCAAGGATCTGACGAATGTTGTCTACATGGGCATGGGTGAACCTTTCCTCAACTATGAAGAGGTAATGCGGTCCATCTCTCGGTTAACAGACCAGAAAGGGCTGAATTTCGGAGCACGCAGGATTACCATCAGCACCGTGGGCATTCTGCCGCGCATCCGTCAGTTTACCGAAGCTAAATCCCAGGTAAACCTTGCGCTCAGCTTTCACGCCCCCAATGACGCTCTGCGGTCAACACTGGTGCCTTCGAATGAATTCTATCCGTTAAAAGCGTTGGTTGAAGCCAGTAAAAAATATACGGATTACACACATCGCCGGGTCCTAATCGAGTACGCCCTAATCGATGGGGTAAACGACACCATCGCCCACGCTGACGAATTAGCCACGCTCCTGCATGGGATGCTCTGCCTGGTAAACCTGATTGCACTCAATCCTTCGCATGGCGGCGATCTGAAGGGCTCCCCCCGCGAGAAGGTTGAAGCCTTCCGTGACCGTCTGATGAAGCGCGGGATTCAAACAACGATCCGCCTGAAACGCGGGATTGAAATCAGCGCCGGCTGCGGACAGTTGGCAACTACCCAAAAAGGCAAATGATATAATCGCAATATGGCTAATATCTTAGATAAATGGCGCGAGAGCCTCGCAAAAACACGCAACGTTACTTTCGGAAAAATTGCCACCTTCTTTGGGGCGACCGAAATAGATGATGACACCTGGGATCACCTCGAAGAACTTCTGATCCAGGCGGATATTGGCGTTAAAACGACTCTTTACCTGATTGACACCTGCCAGGAAAAAGTCGACGAGCTTGGTCTGACCAAAACATCACAGCTCAAAGATCTCGTAAAAGCGGAAATGTCCGCTCTTCTAGTCCAGCCTGAAGAACCTGACCTGACCAAGCACCCAACGGTCATCATGGTTGCAGGAGTGAATGGTTCCGGAAAGACCACCTCCATAGGGAAACTGGCTGCGCGATACAAACACATGGGCAAGTCTGTACTGCTGGTCGCGGCTGACACCTACCGGGCAGCCGCTATTGACCAGCTCGAGGTTTGGGCGGAACGTGTTGGGGTTCCGATTATCACCTCGCAGCCCGGCAGCGATCCAGGCGCGGTAACTTACGACGGGATAAAATCCGCAATTTCCAGGGGTATCGACGTAGTCCTGATCGACACAGCCGGCAGGCTTCACACCCGTTACAACTTGATGGAAGAAATCAAGAAAGTCTACCGGGTTGCTGAAAAAGCGTTGCCCGGAGCACCGCATCAGTCTTGGATTGTTTTGGACACCACCACAGGGCAAAACGCCCTTCAGCAAGCTGAAGCCTTTGGCAAAGCAGTCAACCTAAACGGGGCTATCCTTGCAAAATTGGACACTTCCGCGAAAGGCGGCATGGTTTTCGCGATCAAGGATCAGCTCGGTTTGCCAGTCATCTACGCTGGACTGGGTGAAAAGATAGAGGATTTACAACTATTCGACCGGGATTCTTTTATTTCGGGCATTTTTGATTAATTTCTGGAGCATTCATGAACGACCTTACAGAACGCATTAACGCCATTCAGGCAACCTACCATTCGCTCCAGGAGCATCTTTGACCTCTCAATTAAGAGTAATGAACTGACTGAGCTTCGTCTTGAAAGCGAAGTTCAGGAATTCTGGAGCAATCCTGACTCTGCCCAGAAGACCATGAAGCGTATCTCCCAACTCGAAGACCAAATCAACGAATGGGGAGAAATCGCGAACGAAATCGACGGCTTAAAGTCGCTGCTCGAAATTGATGATGGTAGTCTGACCGACGAAATCGAATCGAGCGTTGCCAGGTTGGAATCAATTCTTGCTGAAAAAGAAACAACCATCTTGCTATCCGGTCAGTATGATCAAGGCAACGCCTTACTTGCTATCCACGCCGGAGCAGGTGGAACCGACTCGCAGGACTGGGCAGCAATGTTGGAACGCATGTACCTCCGTTGGGCTGAAATGAAGGGATTTAAAACCGAAATTTTGGACCGCACCGCAGGGGAGGAAGCCGGGCTGAAATCAGTTACCATCTCCGTGCAGGGAAATCTTGCTTATGGCTATCTGCACTGCGAGAAAGGTGTTCATCGCCTCGTGCGGCTGTCTCCTTTTGATGCCGCCCATCGGCGTCACACCTCTTTTGCGCTTGTTGAAGTCTTGCCAGAAATCGATGACAACGACGAGGTAGTAATTCGACCAGAAGACATCGAAATTGAAGTCTACAAATCTTCTGGCGCGGGTGGTCAAAATGTTCAGAAGAATATGACCGCGGTCCGCATCATTCATCTGGCAACAGGGCTGGTCGTGACCTGCCAGAATGAAAGATCTCAAACGCAAAACCGTGAAAGCGCGCTTAAAGTGCTGCGTTCCCGGCTTTTTGAAATCCAGCAGCAGGAACGCAGTGAAGAAGTATCTGAGCTAAAAGGGGAATTCAAGAAGGTCGAATGGGGAAGCCAAATTCGATCCTACGTGCTGCACCCTTATCAGATGGTCAAAGACCACCGCAGCGATTACGAAACCGGCAACACCCAGGCTGTGCTTGATGGGCACATCGATGCGTTCATCGAAGCCT
>JAYFQB010000337.1:0-8482 GCA_034927385.1 Anaerolineaceae bacterium
GACGTCCGTGCTTTACCGGAGATTAACAACAGCCGTGTTGGCTGGCTGATTCACGTGCCTAAAGACGTGCTCGGCGAGGCGGTTTACAGGACGGTCGAAGAACGGCTGGAATTGAGCCAGATTATTGAGGAGGGTTTGGAAAACGTCATCCGTTCCATCGTGGAGGATCCATCTTCGATCGCGATCAAAGGTCAGGCGGCTTTGGACCAGATCCGCGAACAACATGACCCTCAGACCTATGCCGAAAAGCTGCGCCAGATTTATCGTGCCGCGATAGCTTAGCGGACAGCCTCTCGAAACAAGCGGTAGAAACCTTCCATTTGGCGGGATTCGTTTGAGTCTGGTTGTTCGCGAGTGTATAATTATCAAAACAAAAAACTAAAGGAGCCATCATGATTGTTACAACCAAGAAATTATTCGCGCACGCTTATGGCAAATACGCCATCGGTGCCTATAACATCAACAACCTCGAACAGATCGTCGGATTATTCCGCGGAAACCTTGACTCGCAGGCACCTTTCATCATCCAAATCAGCAAAGGCGCCCGCAGCTATACCGATAAGATTTTCCTTGAGGGATTAATTCGGGCGGCTGATGAGGTTTATCCTGAAGCCATTTTCGCGGTGCACCTGGACCACGGCGATGAAGCCACCTGCTATGACTGCATCGACTCGGGTTTTTATAGCTCTGTGATGATCGATGCCAGCAGCCATCCGTTTGACGAGAATATCGCCATCACCCGGCGGGTTGTTGAAGCCGCGCACGCCAAGGGAATCGTTGTAGAAGCGGAGCTCGGCATGCTCGGCGGTGTTGAGGAGCATGTTTCTGTCAGCGAATCTGACGCCAAGTTGACCAACCCTGAGCAAGCGCGAGAGTTCGTTGAGCGCAGCGGGTGCGACTCGCTGGCGGTTGCCATCGGAACAAGCCATGGCGCGTTTAAATTCTCGGGCAGCCAGTCCCTGCATTTTGACGTGTTGGAACAGATCCAGCAGCGTCTGCCAGGTTTCCCGCTGGTGATGCACGGCTCAAGCTCTGTGCCTCAGGAAGAAGTGGAACGCATCAATGCTGCCGGCGGAAATCTCGCGGGGGCAAAGGGTGTGGATGCCAGCCAGTTCAGGCGTGCTGCGGAGCTCGGTGTGACCAAGATTAATATCGATACTGACGGGCGGCTTGTTTGGACGCGCGTGCATCGCGAATACTTCCTGCAGCATCCCGAAAAATTTGATCTGCGCGATCCTGGCAAGGTCTTCATGGCTGAGTACGCGAAGTTCATTGCCGCCAAGAACGAGTATCTTGGCAGCGCGGGTCAGCTCCCTGGGGTGCGTGAGTTCCTTAAGGCGTAAGTTTGACCGTTATCAAAGAGCTTTGCCTAAAAGCAAAGCTCTTTTTATTTAGTGTGTGATATCGCTTGGGAAATATGATTTTCCGGAAGGCTGGAGCGTGTTTGAGCTGGCGAACAACAGGGTGGGGTTCCGGTTCGTCTGTTTTTTATAGTGATGAATAAGAACCCGCAATATTTATTCCACCGTACCCCTAAGGTATAATTTGCTAATCCTATCGAGGAGCATGACTATGACAGAAGAAATGCAGACCAAAACCAATTTCATTCGTGAAATCATTGATGAGCACAACCGAACAGGCAGATTTGGAGGGAAGGTGCATACACGCTTTCCACCTGAGCCAAACGGTTACCTGCATATTGGGCATGCCAAGGCGCTCTGTATTGATTTTGGGATAGCTGAGGATTATGGTGGATTAACCAACCTTCGTTATGACGACACCAACCCTGTTAAAGAGGACGTCGAATACGTTGACGCGATTAAGGAAGACATCCATTGGTTGGGATATGACTGGGGCGATCGGGAATACTATGCCTCGGATTACTTTGAGCCGCTCTACGAGATGGCATTGCAGCTAATTAATAAGGGTTTGGCTTACGTGGATGAACTCAGCGCGGAGGAAATGCGCGAGTATCGCGGAACGCTGACTGAGCCAGGCAGAAACAGCCCCTGGCGCGACCGACCCGTTGAGGAAACGCTCGATTTGTTCAAGCGGATGCGGGCAGGGGAGTTCCCGGATGGCAGCAAGACTTTGCGTGCAAAGATCGACATGGCTTCGCCAAATATCAACATGCGCGACCCAGTCATGTACCGGATTTTGCACGCCACCCACCAACGCATCGGCGATGCCTGGTGTATCTACCCCATGTACGACTTTGCGCATGGGCAGTCGGACTCGCTGGAAGGCATAACCCATTCCATGTGCTCCCTGGAATACGAGAATCATCGACCGTTGTACGACTGGTTCCTGGATCAACTCGGCATTTTCCACCCGCAGCAAATTGAATTTGCCCGCCTGAATCTAACGCATACGGTCATGAGCAAGCGTAAACTGCGGCGGCTGGTGGAGGAGGGGTATGTTGATGGGTGGACTGACCCACGCATGCCGACGTTGGCCGCGATGCGGCGCAGGGGTTACCCCGCCAAAGCGATTCGTGAGTTCATCGAGACCATCGGGGTTGCTAAGTCGGATAGTTTTGTGGAGGTGGAGCTGCTCGAACATATCGTGCGGGACCAACTGAATCAGAGCGCTAAACGGCGAATGGCTGTCTTAAACCCCCTTAAAGTGGTTCTGACGAACTACCCGGAGGGTATGGTGGAGCATTTTGACGTGCGGGACTTTCCGCAGGACCCTGAGGCGGCTGGCTCAAGGCAGGTGCCGTTTGGGCGTGAGCTTTGGATTGAACGCGATGATTTCGAGGAAGTTCCCCCGCCAAAGTATCACCGCCTTTCCCCCGGGAAAGAAGTGCGTCTGATGAACGCTTATTTCATTACCTGCACCGAGGTGGTCAAGGATGAAAGCGGCAGCGTGATTGAAATCCACTGCACGTATGACCCCCAAACCCAGGGCGGAAACGCGCTGGATGGGCGGAAGGTGAAGGGCACGATCCACTGGGTTTCAGCGGCTCATGCGATTGAAGCGGAAGTCAGGATCTATGATCAGATGTTCCTGGATGAGCATCCCGAAGACCTGCCGGAAGGAGAATCCTTCCTGGACCATTTCAACCGCGATTCGCTGAACGTGACGCGCGGTTATCTGGAACCCGACCTGGCGAAGGCGAAAATGGGCGAGGCATACCAGTTTGTGCGGGATGGGTATTTCGCGCTGGACAGTGTGCATACCCAAGCGGAAAAGCTTGTTTTTAACCGCACCATTGGATTGGTGGATAGCTGGGCGAAGGTACAAAAAGGCTAAGCCGCGCCTGTTCGCAGTAGGTACGGATTTTAACCATTAGTCGTAGGTCAGGTTGCGCATTTCAACCTGACGCCAGAAGCCTCCATCTAAAGAGTTGTAGGGCGAGATTGAACGCACCGAATAATTTACCAAACGAACCCACTTAGTGCGTTCAATCCGCCATCACAGCAAGAATTGAGTAGCCTGGAGTCGTAGGTCAGGTTGCGCATTTCAACCTGACGCCAGAAGCCTCTTTATGTGGAGGATTTTATTTGCTACCATTCGCGTTGTCAGGTTCAACTGAAGAACCTGACCTACACACTATGATCGTACCGGCGTCCTCGCCGAGTATGGGTTTTGACCGTTAGGGCTCAATTTTGTTGTTTCAAATGATGAAGCCTTCGGCTAATTCGTGTGCTCGGTCAGGAGACTACCCATCCGTTTCACGGTGGGCACAAGCGGCACAATCAGGGTGTGGGATAAAAAAAAGTCGTAGGTCAGGTTGCGCATTTCAACCTGACGCCAGGCGCCTCTTTATGTCGAGGGTTTTATTTGCTACCATTCTTGTTGTCAGGTTCAACTGAAGAACCTGACCTACACACTCTTTGCCTCGCTTTCCTCCATAGTATAATTTGCGGTGCATTGCTGCTTTCGAAAACGAACACGAAAACGAACAAAAAACGGTTTACTTCTACAATCCAATGCGAACCTGGTCTGCTGATGAAAAAGGATGGCTAAATGGACGTTGTTCCTCAAAGAGCAAATAAGTCTCACCCGGGAAGCCATGCAATCCTTGTGATTGGTGATGCGATGATCGACTATCAATATTGGATCGACCACATGCCAAAACCCGGGGAAGATACGATTATCCAATCAATATCAAAGAACATCGGCGGGTCGGCTGCCAATACGGCAATCGGGTTGGCGTATTTAGGCGCACAAACCAAATTTTACGGGACGATCGGGCGCGACCTCGACGGCAACCTCATCACTGAACAAATGAAGGCTGTTGGAGTTGACATTTCGGGCATTCGTTATGGAGAGGTCACCGGTTTTACCGTTACCATGATTGATCAAAGCTCGGAACGCACGATGTTTTCTTACCGGGGGGCGTCTTCCAATGCTCTTGCGATTGACTCTCAACTGTTGGAAAGTATAAAGACTTCAAGAGTTTTACTCACGTCTGGATACCAACTGCTTTACCCGGAACAGGCGGAAGTTGTTCTTGACATTGCTGAACGCGCAAAAGCCGACGGCAACCTCGTGGCGCTGGATCCCTCCCCATTAATCGGGGATGTGCCGGAGGAAACCCGCGAGCGAATGCTCGCGTTGACCGATTTTTTGCTGCCAAACCGGCGGGAGCTGGCGATCCTTTGCGAGGAGGAAGACGCGGCAAAAGCCCTCGAAAAAGCCCGAAGGCTGGCGGGGTGTGTGGCGGTCAAGCTGGGGAGAGAAGGCGCCTGGATGGCGGTTCGGGAAGGCTTTGAGTTCGCGGATGGTCAGTGGGCAGCGGCTGACTTCACATTTCGGGCTACTGCGAATCAGGTTCTGGCAGTGGACACAACCGGAGCGGGAGATTCATTCAATGCGGGTTTTCTGGCATCGTTCCTGCGCAATGAATCCCCGGAAAACTGGTTGAAATCCGGGAATACTTTGGCTGGTAAGGTGGTTCAACACCGTGGAGCGGTCTCCATGTTTTGTTCACCGCCCTCAACTTCAGCCGTATAAAAAACGAATAAACACAGGAGATCACTATGATGAGAAATGCCCTTTTAGACATTACCCCTGAGGTAGAAGCAGCTCTGGACGCGGGCAAGGCGGTTGTGGCGCTGGAATCGACGATCATTTCGCACGGCATGCCCTATCCGGAAAACATCCAGATGGCGAAGAAAGTGGAGTCCATCATCCGTGGAGCTGGCGCCGTGCCAGCTACGGTTGCAATCATGGACGGAAAGATTAAAATCGGGCTCACGGACCCGGAGCTCGAAATCCTCGCCAGCTCAAAGGATGCGGCAAAGGTTTCCCGGCGTGATTTTCCCGGCATTATCGCCCGCAAGCAGCTCGGCGCAACTACAGTTGCCACCACGATGTATGCCGCGCAACTAGCGGGCATCAAGGTCTTTGTTACCGGCGGGATTGGCGGGGTCCACCGCGGTTATGAAGAAACCATGGATGTTTCTGCTGACCTTGAGGAGCTAGCGAACACGGATGTGGTTGTGATTTGCGCCGGCGCAAAAGCAATCCTTGACCTCCACCGCACGATGGAATACCTTGAAACCAAGGGGGTTCCGGTGATCGGTTACCAAACCGATGTTTTGCCGGCGTTTTTCTCAGCAAAAAGCGACATTCCTTTGGTGGAGCGGGCGGAATCTCCCGAGGAAATCGCGAAAATTGTCGCGGCAAAAGATCAGCTTGAAATGCACGGTGGTTTGCTGGTTGTGAACCCGATCCCCGAAGAATTTTCAATGGATCCTAAGCAAATTAACCAAGTCATCGAAAAAGCGGTAAAAGACGCCAGGGAGCAGGGTGTTTCGGGTAAGGATATCACCCCGTTCCTGCTGCGCGAGATAAAAGCCCAAACGGAAGGCAGAAGCCTTGAAGCCAACCTTCAACTTGTATACAACAATGCTTTAGTTGGGGCGCAGATTGCCCGCGCCCTAGAGGAACTGGGGCATCCCGAATAGATTGGTGGCGGGTAATTACTGAAACAGAACGAATCAAGGAGCGAGGGTTGGACTGGCGTGGCTGGTGGCTGGGTTTGCAATCTGACTCTTGCTCCTAACGTGGGCAAGCGTGGTAAAATCAATTTCCATTCAGGGCCTGTAGCTCAATGGCGGAGCAGGCGGCTCATAACCGCTTGGTTGAAGGTTCGAATCCTTCCGGGCCCACTTTATGGCAGGAACAATCCAATCCGGTTTGAGCAGTTGGAAACCACAAACATACCTGGCACCCAACCATAACCACCCAAAATTTTCCGCGCGATTAGCGGGAGCATGCCGAACGGCTGAGGGCTGTTCTGTGTGTAAGGATTCAGTTGAAAAAACACTCATAAGTTGATATATTCAGCAAAAGCCAACGTTACGCGGCTTTTTTACTGAATATATGGAGCGATAAAAATCATGATCAAACAGGCAATCCTGGCAGGCGGATGTTTTTGGGGGATGGAAGCCAAATTTAAACATATACCAGGCGTGGTCAACACGATGGTCGGCTACACCGGTGGGTTTACGGTAGACCCGAGCTATCGCGATGTCTGCCGAGATAAGACCGGGCACGCCGAAGCGATTCAGATTGAATACGATCCAGAAGTGCTATCCTACAAGGATCTACTGGAAGCTTTTTTCAGCTTTCATGACCCTACCCTGTGCGAGTCCAACAGCCGAAGTTATGCCTCCCAATACCGGTCAGCAATTTTTGTTGCCAACGAAGAGGAACGCGAAACTGCTGAAACCGTGATCGCTTTCCTCAACTGTTCGGGGATTTACGAGTGTAAAACCATCACTGAGGTTTGTGACGCATCCGTTTTTTATCCGGCTGAGGAGTATCATCAGGATTATTATGAGAAACACCAGGTGGTTCTCGCAGATGAATGCGGCTGCTAACAAGCACGTTTAGGGGGTAATTAAAAGGTATAATTTTGATATGACAAACGAAAATGAAACAGCAAACGACCTGAAAGAAAAACGGGTCGCGATATTAATCGATGGCGATAACGCGCAATCTGCCCTGATGGAGCAAATCGTGGTGGAGGCAAGCCGGTATGGCAACGCCACGATCCGGCGCATCTACGGCGACTGGACGTCTTCCAACATGCGATCCTGGAAAGACACGCTCAATTCTTTCGCCTTCCAACCTTTTCAGCAATTTGCGTACTCGGTTGGGAAGAATTCAACAGACTCTGCCATGATTATTGACGCCATGGACATCCTCCACACCAATCTTGTGGACGGCTTTTGCCTGGTCTCGAGCGACAGCGACTACACCCGGCTCGCGACGCGCATCCGCGAAAGCGGCAAGCTCGTGATTGGCATAGGCAAACAGATGACCCCTCGCGCGTTCGTCTCGGCGTGTGATGTGTTCATCTACACTGAAAATATGATCGAACGAGAGCGGCAGAAAAAGAAACTCGCCGCGCGGCAGCAGATGTCTGCCAAGCTCTCCGAGGACGAAGCCAAACTGATTGACAACATCAACCAGGCGATCGAAATGGTGGGCACAGATGACGATGGCTGGTGCAAACTCTCTGAGGTTGGCACCGCGCTGCGGCGAATTGACTCGGGCTTTGACCCGCGGACTTACGGAGCAAAGCAACTGGCAACGTTGGTGCGTGCGCGTAAGGCTTACTTTGACCTCAAGAAACCAACCGGAAAATCCATCATCCTGATCCGCTCTAAAGAAGAAGACTAACAAAAGAAGAGCATTAACAAAAAGCCGCCCGAAAGGCGGTTTTTGTTAGGTCTGCGAGGCTTTGTTTCCAGTTTTGAAGGCGCAACGGTAAAAATCCGCTATCCCCGACTATAATTCCGCTAATCAATCGAAAGGAAGCATCATGTTAACGGAAAAAGAACTCACCAAGCCTGTCGACCTCTGCCTGCCAAACGGGAGGCTAAACCCCCAAGCAGTTGGCTGGTCGAGGCAGCCTCTGCAGAATTGCAGGCTCTACGGACACCCGCTGCGGAAGAAACGCTGGAACTACTGGTGCGTCACCAGTCCCAACCACCTTTTTTCGGTGACCTTGAGTAATGTCGACTATGCCGGGCTGCCTTTTGTTTACTTTCTGGACTTCGCGACCGGCGAGTTTATCGAGAAAACCATCATTACGCCATTTGGCAAAGACGTCGTCCTTGGGGATTGCGTCGGCGATGATGCGGTTTATGCGGGGAAGGGTTGCGAGATCAGCCTGCGCCAGGAAGAGGGGGGCGTGCGGATTTACGTGGATGTTGCTGATTTTGGCGGAAAGGTGCTTAAAGCGGAATTCCAGATCTCGGAGCCGGAAAACCACGAGAGTTTGAATGTGGTCGTACCATGGAGCGAGCGGCTATTCCAGTTTACCGCCAAGAACAACACGCTGCCGACCCAAGGCAGCCTGCTTCTGGACGGGAAGCAGATCATTTTCGAGGCGGGGAATAGCTTTGCCACGCTCGATTTTGGGCGGGGCGTTTGGCCTTATAAGGGGTTTTGGAATTGGGCGAGCTTTTCTACCCGGCTTTCGGACGGACGCACGGTCGGGACCAACTTTGGGGCGGGA
>JAYFQB010000251.1:0-3673 GCA_034927385.1 Anaerolineaceae bacterium
ACAACCGCCAACGTTATGCCATTGATCTGGCGGTGGACGAAGCTTGCTCAAACATCATCGACCATGCCTACGAAGGCGCCAATACGGGGGAAATCCGAATCCTGCTTGATCTGAACGATCAGGGTGTTAGGATTACCTTTCAGGATGACGGAGCCCCATTCGACCCGGATTGTGTGGCTGAGCCAGACCTTACCAGCCCGCTTGAAACACGCTGCGAACGCGGTCTGGGCGTGTTTTTGATCCGCGAAGTGATGGATAAAGCCGCATATGACTTCTCGCTCCCGGGAATTAACCAGCTTATATTGGTGAAGTACTTCAACCCCAACCAAAAAGTCGGATGCTGATGAAAGACCAAAAGATTTCCCGGGCACAGCCTTCCCAACAGGATTACCTGCAAGTGATTGCGGAAGTTTCGCAAACGATCAACAGCATTCTGGACCTGGATCAACTGCTGACACGTGTCTCGGAATTGATTCGAACCAAGTTCTCCATTCCATATGTCCATATCTTCCTGAAGCAATATGTTCCCCACACCCTCGAATACCGTGCCGGCAGCGGCGACCGCGCCAAAACATACCGGGACCATCAAATTGCTTTCAACCTGGACGCGCCGCAAGGTTTGATCACCCTAACCGCCCGCACAGGTAAAACGCAGCTCGTGAACGATGTCTCCATTGACCCCCGCCCGCTGCCAAACCCGGTCACCGGCGCGAAGGTCGGCTCCGAACTCGCTCTACCCTTAAAGTTTGGCGGTATGACACTCGGAGTGCTTGACCTGCAAAGCGAGGTTGTGGACGCTTTTTCCGAAGCGGAAATTGCGGTTTTTGAGACGCTCAGTGCCAATGTGGCTGTGGCGGTACGGAACGCCAGCCTCTATCGTTCTGAGGTTTGGCGCACCAGAACCTCCGAAAAATACCGCGAAACCGCAGAGATGCTCTCTCAGTCCATCGCCTTACACGATTTCTTCAACGCGAGTCTCGAAAATATTCTTGAAGTTCTTCCCGGAGATATTGGCAGCATTTGGCTGTTCCCTCCCCAGGATTTCAGCGCGAACGCGCTTACATCAGACCACCTGTTCCTCACTGCCATGAAAACACCCTATATGTCTTCTGTGCCGGAGTTGCAGATGGAACTCGCGCCGCATGAAGCCTGGTTTTATCCCAGTGTCGAGCCAAACGGCGCAATTATTCGGAAAACCGGCGATACCGAAGACCCCATTCAACACGCATTCAACCTCCCCGCAAATTTTTCCGGTATTGCCACACCGATCACCGTCGCGGGGCAAAACGTTGGGGTGTTAATCCTGCATGAGGATACGCCCGGACGTTATGGAGCTGAGTCCGAAAGTATTTGTGCGGCTTTCGCCGGCTATCTGGGAAGCGCGATCGAAAAAGAACGCCTGGACCAGGAAACTCAGGCTCAGACCTACTACACATCGGTGATGCTTCAAGTAGCCATGGCAACCCGCAACCTTGTGGATGCCAACAGCCTCTTGAAAACTTCCGGTGAGTACATCCTCTCCCTGATTGGTGGGTCGTCTGTCGGGCTAATCCTGAAAGACCCAGAGACCAACGGCTTTCAGCTCCAGGCTGCGTTGGGCGAAGGAACCACAACCTGCAACCTTGACGAACCTTGCACGGTAAGCCAAACAGATCTGCTCAATCAGACGCTGCAAAATGGCAAACCCGTTGCCGTCCCCGCCCACCTCTGCTCGCCAGATATTGCCAGGAACCTGGTGCTTTTACCTGAGGACACCATTTTGTTGTTCCCCCTGATTGCCTACGAACGCCAGATCGGGCTGCTGATGCACAGCAGCCATGAAACCTACATCCCACGAGATCCGGAGTTAATCCTTGGCGGTCAGCGCTTCGCGCTTCTGGAAGGAATCGCCCAACAGACCGCCGTCAGCCTGCAGAATATTGAGTTTATTCGGGAAAAGGAAGCCGAAGCCGTCATCTCTAACGTTCTGTTTCAAATCACCAACCTATTTGTGTCCTCCAACGATCTTCCCGGGACTCTCGGCGAGATCACCAGAGTTTTGCTTGACTACGCCAACGCGGAAGAGGTTGCCCTGATTCGTTTTGACCCAGTGGATAACCGGGCGGCGCTACGCTACCTTGCGACCAAACAGGGCAAGTTTTCTTATGATTTGGATAACCACGTGGCACTGAGCCAAATTCTCCCATCCCTCGAAGGGATCGACCAGGCAGGTTACCTGATTCTTTCCGGCAATCTGTTGGCGACCAGCGGTTATGCCGCGCCATTGAGTGACCCTGACCTGAAAAGCCTGAACAGCATCTGCATCCCTTTGAGCGTGCCAGGAGAGGTACACGGGCTGCTGGTTGCTGTCGAGCTGGAGCGTCCCGGGCTCAGCCAGCGTCTTGAACTGCTCAAACAAGCTTCGCTGCAAATCGCGTCCGGCATCCAAAACTACATTATGCAGACTGTGCAGCATAAACAAACCCTGCTCGACAGAGAATTGCAACTGGCAAGGCAAATTCAGAAAACCTTCCTGCCCGAAAAATTACCCACCCTTGCTGGCTACGACCTGGCAGCCGAATGGCAGACCGCCCGCCAGGTTGGCGGTGATTTCTACGATGTGTTTGAACTCAGCCCGGGGGTCTTTGGGCTCACAATCGCCGACGTTTCCGATAAAGGTTTGCCGGCTTCCTTGTATATGACAGTCAGCCGGACGCTTATTCGCGCCAGGGCGTTGGAATTGGAATCGCCGGCTCGCTCACTCGAAAAGGTCAATCACATCCTGCAGCTCGATTCGAGCGATGGTTTCTTTGTGACGGTCTTTTACGCCATCATCCAGCTGGAAAGCGGCAAAGTCACTTATTGTGTGGCAGGGCATAACCCTCCCTTCCTGGTGCTTCCAGCCCAAGGCACTGTGCGTCAACTTAACAAGGGCGGCATCGCCCTCGGCATGATGGACCCAATCCAACTGGAAGACCAGGAATTGGTTCTGGCTCCAGGCGATGGGCTGGTTCTGTTCACGGACGGCATCACAGAGACTTTCTCACCTGAAGGCGAGAGTTTTGGTGATAATCGCCTGAAAATCAGGCTTGAATCGCTTCGGGGTGAGCCAGCGAAGGGAATCATCGAGGGCATCGGTCAAACGCTGGACGAGTTCAGAGCCGACCGGGATCTGGACGATGATTACACGCTTTTGGTAATTCGCCGTGAATAGAATTCTGGTGACAGAGTGGGGACCTACTGGCAGATCATAACTGGAATTTTCACTTTGGTCAGGATTTCATCAATCTCCTGGCTGAAAACCCGATCAAGTATGGATGAATATTCATCCCCACCCAATATCAACGTCGACACTCCCAAAGCCTCCACCTGGCTGACCACATCCGTGGTGAAGCTCTCCGGGCTGCTCCAGGAATACGACGCGTTCACGCCCAGTTTCTCCAGATACGTCTGCGCGTAAGTGCTCAGTGCCTCATCTTTTTCCGCCTGCCTGCTCACCATCATCAGGTTGAGCTGGCTGCCATACCTGGCGGAATAGTACGCCGCTACAAACAAGGCTTCCTTGCTAGGCTGACCCGCGCCAAATGGCAGCAAAACAGAACTCACAGGCAATGGCGTTTCCTTGACAAACAGCACCGGACGCCGGCTTTGGTGGAGGATGGTGATTATCCCGTGCGACATACGTTCCATCAGG
>JAYFQB010000149.1:0-2132 GCA_034927385.1 Anaerolineaceae bacterium
TGATCAACCAATGGGCAAACGTCGTCCGCTGGGAGATGCGTACCAAGCTTTTCTTGCGCACGCTCGAGTTTTACTGGCAGGAAGGTCACACCGCGCATGCCACGGAGCAGGAAGCCGCTGAACACACCCAGCGCATGCTCAATGTGTATGCCGACTTTGCCATCAACGAAGCGGCTGTGCCGGTTTTAGCCGGGCAGAAGTCCGAAACTGAAAAATTTGCCGGCGCGAAAGCCACATATTCTATCGAAGCCATGATGGGCGATACCAAAGCGCTGCAAGCAGGCACCTCGCATTTCCTGGGGCAAAACTTCGCAAAGGCGTTTGATATTAAATTCCTCGACGAGAACAATCAGCTCCAGTACTGCTGGACCACGTCCTGGGGGCTCTCAACGCGCTTTATTGGCGCCATCATCATGACCCACGGCGATGACCAGGGACTGGTCTTGCCGCCTAACCTTGCGCCTTACCAGGTGGTCATTGTGCCAATTTACCGCAATGATGAAGAGAAAAGCCTTGTGATGGAAAAAGTAGACACGCTTGTCCGTGGCTTAGGCAGCCTGAGGGTGTTTGTCGACCGGCGGGAAGGGCTCACTCCCGGCTTCAAATTTAACGACTGGGAACTGAAAGGTGTGCCCCTTCGCATCGAGATCGGACCCAAGGACGTTCAAAATGGCACGCTCGCGTTTGCCCGGCGGGATATCCCCGGCAAAGAAGGCAAGCGTTTCGTACCAATGGCAGGCTTCGAACAGGCTGTGCCAGCAGCATTGGCGGAGATCCAGGCAAGTATGCTTGCCAAAGCAATCAACTTCCGTGATGAACATATCTTCGAAGTCAATAACTATGAAGAGTTCAAGGACGTCGTCGAAAACAAGGGCTGGGCAAAAGTCTGGTGGTATGATGACCCCGAAGCTGAAGCCAAGATCAAAGAAGACACCAGAGCCACGCTTAGGAATTACGCTCAAAGCGAAGGTGAGGGCGTGTGCTTCTATTCCGGCAAGAAAACCAACAAAATGGTCTACTTCGCCAAGGGGTATTGATCGCTTTTTTACGATCAGGAAACGTGGGGCTGGAATTTTTCCAGCCCTTTTTATTTGAAGCAGCGATTCACGCTATAATTTCACCATGGCTGCAATTGATCTGACCCGCCTGAACAAACAAATCGAAGGATTGAAGGAAGCTTTCGCGCAGCCCGCGGAATTTCGCCGTCAACTACACGTGGTTTTGCAGTTCTACCACCGCTACGCCCATCGCAAGCACAAAGATTCTGTGTCGATCAGTTTCATGCAGACTTATGACCTGCCTGAGCAAATCCTGCCGCAAATTGCCAACGGGCTGAGCCTTAAGGCACGCCAGGATGTGAATGAAACCCTCGCTGTCGTGGATGAGCTTTGGCTCGACGATCATTTTGAAGCCCGCGAACTCGCCACATACTTGATCGGTCAGGTTCCTGTTTCAGCCAGCCAGGAAATCTATCAACGTCTCACCCAGTGGGTCTCTGTGCCAACAGACAGGGCGGTAATCCGTTCTATTTTCACTAAAAGCAGCCAGCGCCTGCGTGTCGAAGCCCCAAAGGGTTGGGTCGACTTTGTCGGCAGCCTGCTTGCCAGCCCGGTGGAACGCGCCCAAAACCACGGGCTCTACGCCCTTTCACTCCTGGCAACGCAGTCCGATTCCGACGATTTGCCGCAATTCTTCCACTGGATTCGACCTTTCATTCAGAGTGACCAGAACCTGATCCAGTCCAACCTCAGCCTTGCGGTAGCGGCTTTGGCGCGCCGCTCGCCCACCGAAACGGCGTACATCCTCAAAGAGGTCATGTCGGATACCGACGGCAGCGGCATCGAAAGGCGGGTAAGATCATACCTGCCGTTTTTTGAAGAGGAGCTTAGCCAGAGCTTACAAAACTCCCTTCGCGTTCACCAAAACCGCACCCGATTAGGACTCTGACTCCAACCGACAGGGCAATTCTCATGTTTCTAAAATCCATCATTCCATTCCCTAAAATAATTAGCTTTGCTATCACCACGGCTTTGCTACTGCTATCGGCGGCTTGCCAGCCGTCTGTGGTTACCGAAACCTACGCAACTCCAATTCCGCTAACCGCGACTCCGAGCCCTACCCCAAACCGCACC
>JAYFQB010000151.1:0-7292 GCA_034927385.1 Anaerolineaceae bacterium
GTCCCGTCCAGGCTGCCATTGTTATTTACCCCCTCACTGGAGGGGGCACCACGCAGCGTCAACCCAACCCCCTCCTCGGAAGGGCATCGCGAAGCGTCAACCCAACCCCCTCCTCGGAGGGGGCATCGCGACGCGTGGGGGTGAACTGCTCATGGGTCGTCGTAGGTCAGGTTGCGCATTTCACCCTGACGCCAGAAGCTTTTTTATGTCGAGGGTTTAAGTTCCTACCATTCGTGTTGTCAGGTTCAACTGATGAACCTGTCCTACACACTAACCTGGAACCTGTCTCGGAGCGGACAGGAGTTTGTTAGGGTCAATAATTCACCCCCCGATTACATCGCCCCCTCTAAAAAGGGGGTTACTGATCCCCCCTCCTCGGAGGGGGCATCGCGAAGCGAGGGGGTGAACTGCCCGTGGGTAGTTGTTCGATGTGTCCCGTGAGAAAAGTCGTAGGTCAGGTTGCGCATTTCAACCTGACGCCAGAAGCCTTTTTATGTCGAGGGTTTAATTTCCTACCATTCGTGTTGTCAGGTTCAACTGAAGAACCTGACCTACACACTACAATAGTATCGGTGCGTTAAAAAACGGAACGCACCCTTGAAGCAACGACTGCCATCAGGGCTGAAATCCAGAAAAAACCCGGTGTTACCCGGGTTGTTACTGGATTACCTGCCTATTTCAATTCCAAAACGTAGGTGTGTTCACCGTTTGACTGCGAGATTTCGTTAAAGCCGAGAGCTTCAAACATATTCGGTACGCCGTGATACTGACGCTCGGGATGCGTTTTCCAAAGGAATGGTCTGCCGATAATTCGGTCAAAGCCCTGCCGGCGAGCCTCCTCGACAGCTTCCGCAAGCATGCGGTTTGCCAATCCCTTACCGCGGTAGTCCGGGTGGATAACAAAGCAAACCACCATCGCGCTGCTTCCAGGGAAACCGTGAAGCTCCTCATCAGTAGCCAGCAAGGCATAGTTGTTGATGTCGTTGACGTTGACCCAACCAACCATTTGGTCTCCGTCCAGGGCAACCAACCCGCGCATCAAACCGTTTTTGATGTTCTCTTCCGCCAGTGACTTATTCTGCTCAGCGGTTCGTTGACGCCAGGCAATGCTGCTGCAATCCACATGGTAGTATTGGCAGTAGCAGAAATGCCAGTGTTCCGCATGGCTATAGTCCATCTCTCCCAAATAAGAGGTGAACTGATCTGCCATGTCTGGGCTAAGAGGTTTTATTTCCAGGTCATCTGTTGTCATACTGTTCTCTCTCCATGATTACATTCATTGATGGAATGTTACCAGTTTACCAACCCTTCACCCAAGACGATGTTGTGCAAGATCAGTTAATCCGTTTCACAAAACGGTCGATTCTTGTGAGGGCTTCTTCGAGTTTCTCGTAAGAAGTCGCATAGGAAACCCGCGCGAAGCCCAGACCGGCATCTCCAAAGGAGTTGCCTGGCACAATCGCAACATGTTCTTCTTTTAACAGGCGATTGCAGAACTCATCGTCACTCAGACCTGTTGAACGCAGGTCGGGGAAGGCATAGAATGCGCCTTTCGGCTCGAATGTTTTAAGACCGATTGTGTTCAACCCATCCACAACCAGCTTACGGCGGCGATTGTATTCGTGCAGCATCTCCTGTACGTAAGGCTCGCCAACCATCAGCGCGGTCAGAGCGGCATATTGGGAGACTGTTGGCGCAGACATGATGGAATATTGATGCACCCGCACCATGCCGCTGATGATTTCTTTTGGTCCAGCAGCGTAACCGATGCGCCAACCGGTCATGGCATAGGCTTTGGAAAAGCCGCCCAGAAGGACGGTGCGTTCTTGCATACCGGGCAGGCTGGGGAAGCACACATGCTCTGTGCCGTATACAAGGCGGTCATAAATTTCATCGGAGATGACCACAAGGTCATGCTTTTCAACCAGCGCAGCCAGCTTGACGAGGAACTCGCGCGGATAAACGGCGCCGGTTGGGTTGCTGGGGCTGCCGATGAAGATCGCGCGGGTTCTGGGGGTGATGGCAGCCTCGATATCCGCAATGCGAGGCACAAAGTGATCTTCGGCGAAGGAGGCGACTTCCACAGGCACACCGCCGGCAAGCGCTACTTCCGCCTGGTAGGAAACAAAGCATGGTGTGGGGATGATAACTTCATCATCCGGATCCAGCATTGCCGCGAAAACGAGGTAGAGGGCTTCCGAAACCCCTACCGTCACGATGACTTCGGACTGAGCAAAGTAATCAACGTCATACCGGTGTTTGAGATGGTCGCTGATTGCCTGCCGAAGGACAAGCAGCCCGTGATTGGAGGTGTAGTGAGTTTCACCTCGTTTCAGAGCTTCAATGCCTGCCTGAATCACGGGTTCGGGCGTATCAAAATCAGGCTCGCCGATTCCCAGTGAGATCACATCCTTCATCGTTGCCGCAATTTCAAAAAACATGCGGATGCCGGACGGCTTCAACATTACCACCTTTTCAGATAATCTGATTGCCATGCACTCTCCTTTTCTTATTCAATAAGGTTATCTACCAATTTGCCCAGGAGTTATCTCCCAGGTTGAATTTTCCAGTCAGACCATTCACAACCACATCGTAGCCGAGCAGAGAACTTTCGAGGTTCGCGTTGGTGATATGGACACCGGGGCTGAGGATCGAGTCGCGGATGGAGCTGTGTTGCACGAGACTACCCGCCCCCACCGATACGTATGGACCGATGATGGAAGTGCTTACACGCGCGTCTGGATGAATAAACACCGGGGGGATGATGACCGTATCCTCAAGCTGACCCGGAGCAGGCTGACGGTCGCAGCCGTTTTCGAGCAGGAAGCGGTTGGTATCCAGCAGCGCTTCGGAGGTTCCGGCATCCAGCCAGGTTTTAACCTGCTCAATGCGCATCGGAATCCGTTTTTCGAGCATCAGGTTGATTGCGTCAACCAGGAAGTATTCACCCTTGAGAGATATCTTCTTCGCGACCTGTTCCTCAATTGCCTCAACCAGATGACTGCTCTGAGGGAAGAAATAGCAGCCCACAACCGCGAGGTTGTTATTCATATCGTTGGGCTTTTCGATCAACCGTAAAACCTGTCCGTTGGCGTCCACATCTGCCACGCCAAACCGGCGCGGATCCGGCACGGCTTTCACCCAGGCGATTGCTTGCGGTTGGGGGTCCTTCAGGAAGGAAAAATCGCTGTCGAGAAGCGTGTCCGAAAAGAGGATCAATGCCCTGCCGGTCAGGAACGCGCGCGCGTGCCAAAGCGCGTCGGACTGACCTTTCTTCTCAGGCTGTTCCACGTAGTGCACCTTTGCATGGGGGTTCACTTTCTGCACGTGGGCTTGAATCAGGTTCTGCTGACCAGGAGACATGATAAAGACATACTCAACTTCATCCTGGCTCGATATCGACTTGAACATCGCCAGGAGATGGTCGAGGACTGTTGCTCCAGCCAGCGAAACCAAAGGCTTCGGTCGGCTCCAGGTGAGGGGTCGCAATCTGCTTCCCAATCCCGCCATTGGGATGATGATGCTGAGTTTTTCGGACATACGAGCCCTCCTGAATGGTTTTCTGTTTTTATGTGTCGGGTTTTATTATATCCTCATCGGCTGAGAGTAGTCAATTAATGCCCCGGGGAAAGGCAGGAAAACCAGGAAAACATCCGTTCCGAACCCCATCAAGGGGCGTAGATAACCAGATCAGAGATCGAAAAAGTGGCGGCATTGTTGCCCGCCCCCTGCGCGATCACCCCAAGGGCGCCGCTTAGATCCCTGTGGGTCTGGAGCGTGAATTGCTCAACGCCATTGACGAACACCCTGAGCTCCCCGGCTTCCGCCCAGATGGCAACGCGGTTACTGGAAGGTGCCCCCGGCTGCAATTTTCGGGCTGCCTGCCAGTTTACAAGGCGTCCGATGCTGGCGTTTAGCTGGCGGTCTGCCATGATCTCACCTTTGCAGTTGAACCAAACCCGGAAGGTGCCAGAGCTGCTGTTGCGCCATAACACCAAGCCATACTGGTCCATGTCGCTGCACATCAGGGCGTTAATGGTGAGTTCCAGGTAAAACTGCGAAGGGAGGATATGGTCGCTGATGCTGGTTAGCGGGGTTTTTCCCGCGGGCAGCGCCAGAGAAAGCGATTCAGTCTCGTAGGCTATCGTGCCAGCTTCGGCGCTGGTTACCTGCCAGTGGGTTTGATCACGAAAATCGTCTTCAGCAAACAAAAGCCAGCTAACCGGCAGTTCTGTAATCTGCGTCGGTGCCGCGCCGACCTCTGTGGGCACGCGGCTTGGAGTGGGAGTGCGGGGGAACCAGTCAATCGTCGGGGTGGGGTTCAGCTCCGCAGTGGGTTCGGGTTCGGGTGTGGGCGTGGCTTCAGGCTCTTGCGCCGAACAGGCAGCAAGCAAGAGCAAAGCGATGATCACCAAACAACATTTCTTCAGCATCCTTTAATTTTACTCAAAAAAGGGGAATGGAACGCTGCCTTACCCTGACTTGCAGGTTTATAGCGCCTGCATTAAACGCATCACCTCGATAATGTTATAATCCAAAAAATGAGGTAACCATGAAATCAAAAGCAAAAACGCTACCCCTCTTTTTACTTGTATTGATCGTGCTGGGTTTGAGCCTCAGTTCGCTACGGCTGCCCGCATTTGCCCAAGGCACTCCCTACCAGACCCCCACGCCAAACGCGAACGGAGATATCATCTTTAAAGTCCGCAGCGGTGACGGCTGTATCAGCATCTCCCTGCTGACCAATGTCCCGATTGAAACCATCAAGAGCCTGAATGGGTTGGACGACTCCTGCTCGTTAATGGAAGGTCAGGATATTATTCTTGGGCGAGTCGAACCCGTCGTGCTCACGCAGACAGCCATGCCTTCCCCGACCATTCCTCCAGAGCTTGTCACTCCCTCGCCAACGCCCTCACCTGGCACCGCCACCATTTGTGTCGTGCTCTTCCATGACATGGACGGCAACGGCACGCGCACTGAGGGGGAGGATTACCTGTATGGCGGCGAGGTGAGCGTGAGCAACCGCAGCGGTTCAGTTTCGCTTACCGGAACCACCGTTGCCGGGGACCCGGAGGTGGTTGATCCACGCTGCTTCGAGGACCTGCCGCAGGATTCCTACAACGTTACCGTCGCCATCCCCGACGGCTTTAACGCCACCACCACAACCAACTACGCCCTCGAAGTCAAAGCCGGAGAGGACGCAACCATCGATTTTGGCGCGCAGGAATCCACCCCCTCTGCGGGCGTGGTTGAACCCGACTCGGCTCGCCGTTCACCGCTACTCGCGATTGTCGGCGGGATCATCCTGCTGGCAGGGCTAGGCTTGGGCTTTTACCTCTGGCGTACGCGCAAAATATAATTGATCATAAAGACAAAAAACAGGACATAAGTCCTGTTTTTTTTATACCATAGCAATTAATAGCCCCTGGCGTGGCGTTGTTCACGCCAGACGTCGCCCTCATTGTGGTAACCTGCTCGCTCCCAGAATCCAGGAACATCGTTGGTTGAGAATTCCAGCCCCCTCAGCCACTTTGCGCCTTTCCAGAAGTAGACATCCTTCAGGTCATTCCGCCCCGGGATCGCTCCACAGATGCCACGCAGCGGCGCGCCGTGTTCCAAGCTGATCGGCTGCCCTTCGTAGTGGGTTGCCAAAAGAAAATTGTCCGCGTCCATCACCTCGAGCGGCAAGTTGGCGGTAAAACCAAACTCGGCATGCTGGATCACAAAGCGTGCGCCAGGCTTAGGCACCACCAGACCCAGTTCGCGCAGGGTCTTCAGGCTGACGCCTTCCCAATTGGTATCGAGTTTGCTCCAGGTGGTCACGCAGTGGATGTCCATGTTAAGCTTGGTGCGCGGCAGCACGTTGAACTCGTCCCAGGTGAGCAGCAGGGGTTTCTCAACTTCACCCCACACTCTGAAGGTCCAATTCTCCAGGTCAATCTTAGGCACAGGACCATAATGAAGGACCGGAAAACGATCCGTCAGGTGCTGCCCTGGAGGTAGGCGCTTTTTCAATTCAGGATCTTTCTTTGCAAACATTTTTTCCTCACAGACTCAGGCTCCCGCCTGGATTTAGAACGACTACTTTCACATCGGTTTCAGTTTCAACCCGGGTCTTCCAGGCTTGCGGATCCTGCGCGATCAACTCCCAGGTATTATAGTGCACCGGCACCACGCGCTTCGGGCGCAAAAGCTTGACGGCTCTGAGAGCGTCATCCGGACCCATGGTGTAGTTGTCGCCAATCGGAATCACAGCCAGGTCAAGGCCTTCATCGCCGATCAGTTGCATATCCCCAAACAAACCAGTGTCTCCCGCGATGTAAATCTTTTTAGCGTCGGGTGTTACTAATAGGAAGCCGGCCGGATTACCACCATAGCTGCCATCCGGCAAGGAAGAACCATGCAGCGCTGGGGTCAGTTTGAGGTAACCGAAGGGGTAGAGGTAGCCACCGCCAATATGCTGGCCATGGGTTTTGACGCCCTTGTTACGGAGCCAGGTGCTGATCTCAGCATTGCTGATACAGAGGGCATCGGTTCTCTTTGCAATCGAAAGCGTGTCACCGATGTGGTCGCCGTGACCGTGCGTGATGAGAATGTAGTCGGCGCTGACCTGTTCTGGTTTCAGCGTGGCGGCAGGATTGCCGCTGAAATAGGGGTCGATCACCAAGCGATTCTCACCCACTTTTAAGCCATGTGTCGCGTGACCGTACCAGGTGTAAATTGTCTCCATAGCATCGTCCTCCTTAGTCCATTATAGCGGTTTTCAGATGGTCAAAGCTGAGGTTGTAATAGTCCTGCTTAAGTATTCTGAAGGTGCATAAAGCTGACCTTCAGTAATAGTTGCCTGTTTAAAAAGTTACCGAGATGAGATAAAATGATCGGGAAACTTGGGAAGGGAAAATACAAATTTGACCGAGTTTTCAAATAATGAGGTAAGGATACTATGGCAACGTATAAAGAAATCCAAAACTGGGTTTTCGACAAGTACCACTTTATTCCAAAGACATGCTGGATTGCTCATGTGAAAGAAATGGCCGGGATTGAGGTCAACAAAGCACCAAACCGGATTGGGAAAGACAGGGTTTGTCCTTGTCCAGATGAGAAGGTTGAACCAATACTCAAAGCATTTAGGTCTTTTGGAATGATTAAGTAAGAAATCTCGGTAAGTCTGCCATCCTGAAAGCTAGCAATATACTTGTCACTACATTCTGGTGGAGTGGCCAAAGAAGGCCATTCCATCCTACGCAAGAAATTACAGGATCTCAAGCTTTGCCAGCGAAGCGACCAGCGCT
>JAYFQB010000358.1:0-11496 GCA_034927385.1 Anaerolineaceae bacterium
ACCTGCGGGAGCTCGGCATAGACGGCATTTGGCTCTCCCCTATTAATCCTTCTCCGGATGTCGACTTCGGCTATGACGTTTCGGATTACCACACCGTCGATCCCAAATTTGGGAACCTGCAGGATTTTGACCGCCTGCTCACTGAAGCCCACAAACGCGGCATCCATATCATCCTCGACCTGGTTCTGAACCATACTTCCGACCAGCACCGCTGGTTTCAGGAGTCTCGCCTCTCGCGAAGTAACCCCTATCATGATTGGTATATCTGGCGAAATCCCGCCCCAGGTGGCGGCGCGCCAAACAACTGGCGATCTATGTTTGGCGGTCCGGGTTGGGAGTTTGACGAGAAGCTGGGGCAATACTATTTCCATATGTTCAACAAACATCAGCCGGATTTGAACTGGCGAAACCCCGACGTGCGATCTGCCATGCTCGATATCTTCCGTTATTGGTTGGATAAGGGCGTGGACGGCTTTAGGCTGGACGTTTTTAACGCCTGGTACAAGGAAGCCAACCTGCGGGATAACCCCCGGCTGCCTGGCATTCACCGCCGACCTTTCGAGAGCTATGATCATATTTACGACGTCTCCCAGCCTGAAATGATCCCTGCCTTGCAAGATATCCGAAAAATCCTGGATTCTTACCCGGATCGCTATGTGGTTGGAGAAACTTTCCTGGCAGACTCAGCCCAAGCCCGCACCTATATAGGCAGCGACCGGCTGCACGCCGGTTTTGATTACGGCTACGCGAACACCCCGTTCAGTGCCAGAGCTTTCGGCAAGGCAATCCAATATTGGGACGGTCTCCATGGCGATCAAGCCTGGCCAAATTACTTCCTGAACAACCACGATACCCCCCGGTCGTCAACTCGCTACGCCGGAGCCAACGATGACGCCCGGCTGAAATTGTTGGCTGCCATGCATCTAACTGTCCGCGGCACACCCTACCTCTATTATGGCGAGGAAATTGGCATGCGCGATATTTCGCTTTCGCGTGGACAAATCCAGGACCCTGTTGGCAAACGCTACTGGCCTTTCGATAAAGGTCGCGACGGCTGCCGGTCTCCCATGCAGTGGGATTCTCGTCCGTTTGCCGGATTCAGTCCCTCTCAGCCTTGGCTGCCCGTCCATCCAAATTACAAAGTCCGAAACGTCGTAAACCAGGCTTCTGCTCCGGCTTCCCTGCTTAATTTTTACAAAAGCCTGATCGCCCTGCGCCGGGAACACCCCGCGCTTCATGCCGGCAAGCTCAGCCTGATTGATGTCGATGACGACGCGCTGTTGGTGTACAAACGTTTCACCGAGGATGAGACAATGCTGGTTGTGCTCAATTTTTCGAAGGGACTGCGGAGTTATTCCCTCCCCATCGATGAATACAACAATTGGGACCTCATCTTCACGGGTAACGAGCCTCTCACGAGCCAGATGACAGATTCGACTTTGAATCTACCTGCTTATGGGGTAGCCATTCTGCTCTCACGTGCCACCTGATGGAAGATTGATGTTTCCCAGCTCCGCTCTGACTGATTTACCAGCCCCGTATGTGCACGGGACTTCACAAGCCGATCAGCCGCAGATCGGACTGCCGCTCGACCGCTTTTTGCCGCCATATTATCCGGGCTCAATGGCTGCCTGGCTTCAGCGTCTGGTTCCCCCGGGCAGCCTTGTTTTGGATCCGTTCGGACAGGACCCCTATGTCATTCTGGAGCTGGCGCGTGCCGGGTATCGCGTTTTGGTCACCGCCAACAACCCCATCGCGGCCTTCATTCTTGAGGTGATGGCGTCCGCTCCGACCCCTGAGGAAATCAGCGAAGCGGTTCATGCCCTTTCAGCCGTCAGATCCGCTGAAGGGCTGTCACTCGAAGACCAGATCAACGCCTATTACCAGTTCGACTGCCCCAACCCAGAATGCCAACAGGCTGATCCAAAATCCAAATTGCAGACCGAATACCTGGTTTGGGCTGCAAACGCCCCTGAGCCGGAGCTTGCCTTTGGCAGTTGCCCAAACTGCGGCAAGCAGGCGGAATATCCTCTCACACCTGAAATGCTTGCCAGCAGAGAGCCGTTGCCATCCCTGGGCATGCTCAAAGCTCGCCTGCTTGAGCGGGCTGCTAATCCTGGCGACCCACTGCGCGAGTTGATGATGGAGGTGATCAGCTTCTATCCGCACCGCAGTCTGGCTTCCTTGCAGGCAATGCTGAGCCGCCTCGAATCCCCCACCCTCACGCCACGGCAGGGCACTCTCCTTCGGGCGCTTATCCTCAGCACAGCCGACCGAGTGAACCAGCTCTGGGCACACCCAGGTGGGCGGAGCCGTCCGCGCCAGCTTTTGCGGGCACCTCTCTTTCAGGAGCTCAACCCTTGGCTTGCTTTGATGGCGGCACAAAAAACCTGGAGCAAAACCAACCTTGCTGTCGCGATACGCGAATGGCCCGCTTTGCCCCCTCAGATGGGAGGTGTCACTATTTTTCGTGGACGGCTGCGTGAGCTCGACCCGCCTCTAACGCCTGGGTCAGTGGATGCTGTCATCACCTCTCTCCCGCGCCGCAATCAAGCCTGGTGGAATCTCAGCGGTCTATGGAGCAGTTGGCTTTGGGGGCGAGAGGGCAGCGCCACACTACGCAACAGCCTGCTCAAGCAGCGCTACGATTGGACATGGCATTCCACTGCCCTGCAAAAAGTGCTTGCCCAGCTTGGCAAGCTCCTGCGTCCCAACGTGCCGATCCTGCTGCAAGTGACCGAGCTCGACCCAATGTTCGCCATGGCTGGAATGCTGGCTGCCCAAAACGCGGGTCTGGAGCTGAACCACCTCGCAGCGAATGGCGAGATGAGCGTCTTGCAGACAACCTGGCAAGTCGGTCATCCCAGGCGGAGCAGCCTACAGCCTCGATCGTTCGCGCAAGGCGTCCAAAAGAACGGCGTGGAGTTCCTGCGGAGGATCGGTGAACCGGCTTCTTATTTGCGCCTCTTCTGCGCCGTCTTCACAGTCCTCATCTCTGAAGGTTCTTTGGAAGGGCGACCTCGTTCGGGTGAAACCCTCAACGAGATTCAGGAGGAGATCGATAAGGCGCTGACTGATAGTGCCGTATTCTCGCGGTTTAACCCAGGCGTTTCTGCCGATTCGGGCTTGTTTTGGCTGGCGGATGCCAGCAGCAGCGCCCGGACGGCTTCAGACCGAGCTGAAAGAGCTCTTATAAACTCGCTCCAAAGTCAACCCCTGCTTTCAACCAAAGACGCCCTCGCTGCAGTCAGCCAGGAACTCTTAGGTTTGCAGAATGTCGAAATGGAACTGATGCAGGCTATCCTCGAGTCTTACGCCGACCCAACGCCGGATGGAAAAGCCTGGTCCCTGCGAGGCTTTGAAGCCGCAAAAGAACGCGAAAAAGACCTTGAGACTATCCACCAATTAATCACCTCGCTGGCAAAACGCCTGAGCTTCAAGGTTAACTCCAACAACGGTTCTCTTGTTTGGTTTGGCTCTGACGGTACACCAGAATTCAGTTTCTTTCCCATGCTTTCCACCGAGTTTTCAGAAATCATGATCCGCAATCAGGACACCCCAGGAAAGAAACTGATTATTCTCCCTGGCAGCCGCGCGAACCTGGCAGCCCTGAAGCTCCGCCGCGATCCGCATCTGCAATCGCTCAAATCTGAAAGATGGAACCTTGTTAAATTCCGCCAGCTTCGCAACCTGAGCGATAACCCTCTGCTCACCCGGGAGTTGTTCGTATCCCAAATCGCTGGCGACCCGCCCGAATACCGCTCATCCCAATTAGCCTTGTTTTAACCCCACAAGAAGAGGTTGCCCTTTTGTGGTGCGTCTCCCCGGTTGGCTTTTTGTCTGCCTTTTGGGGTGCCGCCCATTTTTGAGCAACCTCTCGCGTCTTCGTTTATGGAGTGCCTGGTGTCGGCGTGGACTCATCCGGCACTGTCGTCGGGGGCATAGGCGTCTCAGTCGGCGGCAGGATCGGTGTAACCGTTGGGGTTGGCGAAGGAGTTGGCGTGGGCAGCGTGAAGTAGAGCGTGTACTTTTTCTGTACCTCGGTGTTTTGCGTGCTGTGCAAGGTTACACGCAATGTAATCACCTTGCCATCCAACTCGCTGACATCCCATTCTGCCAACACACCCGCGCTGCGCATCGGGGTCGTAATCCAGTCCTGCTGCAACGCGTGCCATTCTGTTGGGTTTTCGCCTTCGCCCCAATGCAGCTTGTACTGCTTAAAGTTAGCCGTCGCGTCCACCACGCCAACCACCTTGAACGGATTTTCCTTGATTGGGTCTTGCAGCCCAATCAGGTCAATAATTGGGCGGGGATCATCCAAACGGCACTCCCTTTCGGGCTTGATGACCACCGGGTCCGGGAAGCCATAATTATCCGCCCAGGCTCTGCCGGCATCGGTCTTTAGCCATTTGATCGCGTCTTCATCCTCAACGTTGATGGTCAATGTTTCCTTCGTGAACTCGGAGCAGGCTGGTGAGGCTTGCAGACCGGTCCACGAATCAATCATGCTCTTTGTCCAGAGGTCCTCTTCTTTCGGCAGGGGCCCCTGGTCAGAGGCAAAGATTTCTGTGCGTTGGCTCGGACAATACTCGCTGGGGGTCGCCCCCGAAACGGAGCAGATCGTCATGTCCACCACGTCTGAAGGGCGCGCGAAAGAGCTCGCGTTGCCGCCGAACAGGTGGCTTATGCCGGTTTGCATGATGCTCGCCCAAATCGGCGCCGCGCCGCTGACGCCGGAGGTGTTGATCATGGGTGTATAGTCGGCGTTGCCAACCCACACCCCAACCAACAGGTCGGGGGTGTAGCCTACGGTCCAGTTGTCGCGGTAGTCATTGGTGGTGCCTGTCTTTACCGCAGCCTGGAAGGGCAGCGCCAAAACAGAGTTTGTGCCAAACATTGGAGCGCGGGCATTATTATCGGAGAGAATTGAAGAGATCAGGTACGCGTGTGCCGCCCGTACCACCTGGTCACCATTTGTTGGAACGTATTCATAGACCACATTGCCCTTATGGTCGACCACTTTGGTAATCGCCACGGGCGAAACCTTGCGCCCCTCATTAGCCAACACCTGGTAAGCACCGCTCAGTTCGAGCAGGCTCACCTCGCCGCCGCCGAGGGTCAGCGAAAGCCCGTAATCGGAGCGAGTCAGGCTTGTTATTCCGAGCCGCCGTGCCAGATTGATGAATCCATCCGCCACTCCCGTGCTTGGGTCGTCATATATCCCTACGTACTCCAGCGCTTTCACGGCCGGAATATTGTAAGAATTTGCCAACGCGTCGCGAACCGTCACAGGTCCATGAAACCGACCATCGTAATTGACTGGCTCGTAACGGGGGTTTGTGTCGTTTGGGTCTCCGGACGGGGGAAAGCTTGCCGGCACGTCCCAAATCAGCGTGGCGGGCGTCCAATCCTTCTCAAATGCCGCCAGATAAGTCAACGGTTTGATGGCGGACCCTGGTTGGCGGGTTTGGGTTAGCGCCATGTTGACCTGCCCGCTGATATCCGCATTGTAGAAATCCGCCGACCCCACCATCGAAAGGATCTCACCGGTTTTCGGGTCCATCGCGATCACAGCACCATTCGTGGCGTTGTTCCCGGTCATCTGCGCGAGTTGCTCCTGCACCGCTTCCTCGGCTTCCACTTGCAGGTAAGGATCAAGCGTGGTGTAGATCGTGAAGCCCGAGCGGTAAATTGTCTGTGAGTCAAACTGTGACTCGAGCAGAGATTGGATGAAGACCACCCAATGCGGAAATCTCATTTCAAAATCTTGCTTCGTGAACTCGTAGGCTTCCAGGGTGTTCGCGGCGTCAAGCGTTTGCATCGCATCCAGGCAGACTGGCATGAGTTCTTCGCCAATATGGATGCAGTTTTTTTCGTTGCTGAGTTGATACATCAGCAAAAGCACAGTCTTATTCCGTTCAAGGGTAACATCGCGGTTTGTGTAGACGTCATATTCAGCGGGAGCCTGCGGCAGACCCGCCAAAAATGAAGCCTGCCAGAGAGTTAGGTTGGCAGCGGTGGTGTTAAAGTATGTTTCTGCCGCAGCCTCGATCCCATAAGAAAAATTCCCATAGAAAATCTCGTTGAGATAAAGTTCGAGCACCTGTTCTTTGGTATAGCGGCGCGTAATTTCTGCCGCCAGAATGATTTCGCGTGCCTTTCGTTCGTAGGATTGCACAAAGCGTTCGTCCGACAAAAGCAGCATGCGTGCCAACTGTTGAGTGATTGTTGAGGCTCCCGAGACAATTTCGCCGGAAGTGTAGTTTGTGTAGAGCGCGCGACCTAAAGCGAAAACGTCAAAACCAGGATGGTTGTAGTATTCCTTATCTTCCGTCGCGATCGTCGCGGCAATCAAATAGGGTGAGATGCGGTCGAGCGGCACGTACGTTCGCTTGCCCGCGTTTGGATCAACGATTTCGTACAGGATTCCACCGTTGCGGTCAAGAATACGCGTGGTCTCAAACTGTGAGGCGCGGTTTTGCAGCTCATCCACTGCCGGCAGGGTTTTGGCGATATCAAAGTACTTGTAAATCGCGAAAATTGCTACGCCCAGCATCAAAACTAGGAAGGCAATCGCCGCGTAGAGCAGTGACCTGCCAAAGCAGCCGCTGCCCTTCTTTTTGTTTTTGGGCGGTTTGGGACCCTTGGGCTGGTTTTTGTTCTGTGTTGGCAAAGGTTTCTGCTGGTCCTGCCGGGCGATCCGGTTGGGTTGGGTCCGGGAGGTCAGAACTGGTTGAGTGCCTTCTTTTGCCGAGCCAACGCTGTTCGCGAAGGCGGTTGAAGCCAAAACGGTTGCTTGAGGGTCCACCACCTCCACGACCTGCGGCAGCGGTTCAGGCTGGATTTCCGCCGCTTTGGGCAAGTCTTCAGCCTGCGGAGGAATCGTCGGGATATCGTCGGGGAGAATGAGGCTTTCCGTCTGCCTGGTTTCCATCACGGTTTGTGGTGTGCCGCTCTGCGGTTTTGGATCCACCGCCCAATGTCCGGTCGAAAAGTCCGTGACAGCTTCCGGTTCTGGAACAGGTTCCGGGAAGTTTTCGACTTCTTTAAAGCCGTCCAACTCAGCGAAAAGGCTCGACTCCGGCTGCACCTCATTGGCGGGCTCCACTGTTGGCTCAGTTTCAGGAGCAACCTCATTCGCGGGGTTTGGTTCTTTGGCGGTTTCTGCCTCAGAAGGAGACTCTTCCGGCTCATTAGCCCCGTACCCTTCAAATGTTTCGAATTTTTCGAGAGGTTCAGCCGCGGGTGTATATCCCGGGCTCTCCGTAAACTCGCCTATTTCCTTGTATTCCGTGGGTTTGATTTCGTTTTGTTCGTTCTCATCCATAGCATGGTCCATCCTGTTTCCATGGTGTCATTTTAACATAAGCTGGAGAACAAGGCTTTCAGGCAGATAACCATCGTCGCCCCACCCCCACCACAAAAAGTCCAATCAGGTTTCTGGGGCGGCGAGCTGCAATCCGTTTATACTTATCCCATGTCGTTTGGACCCTACTTCGCCACCGATCCCCTTAGCCTCACCCTGGCTGCCGATCACGCTTTCACGGACGACCTCGCCGGTCCGGATATCGTCTGGCAGCTCGACCTTGAGCCTTCCCAGCCCCTTTCGCTGCGAACCAGCCTGGGACTGCAGGCACAATCCTTCCGTGTTTTCCCGTTCATTGGTCGAAACAAACATATTTTCCAAAACCTGAACGAGTTTCTCACATCTCCTCGCGTTGACAGCCTCTGGGGAAATTACGCCAGCATTAGCCTCTCCCCCGACGCGAACACACAAGCCGTTTGCGAATTTTGGGCACGTGAGCCCTACGCCATGAGTGGACGGCTGACCCTGCGCAACACCGGCACGGAAAATGCTGAGCTTAGCGCGCGCCTTGCAGGGCTTTTGGTGCCGCTGAATGGTGGCCAGGGCATGGCAATCACCCAGGTGGATTACAGAACCTATCTGCGTGGGCAAAGCGGCGAACTTATCGCCACCCTCATCATGGAAGGGATGCCAAGGTCCGTCCTCAGCCCCAACCAGGCGCTTGAAATCAGCAAACTGCTCCTGCCGGGCGAAGAGTTTTCCGCCACCTGGCGCTGCAGCCTTGCCTTCACCGCCGAACAGAGCCGCGAACGTGCCTCTCTGCCCTTTGCCTCCAACTGGCAGGCGGAAGTTGCCCGCCTTGAGGTAGCCGAACAAGCCCGCACCCTCGAGATCGAGACCCCGCTCCACGACTGGAATCTCATCTTTAAAGCGGTTCAGGACCAGGCGAATATGCTCGTTCGCCAACCCGAAGATCCCGCCCTGGCTCTGACTTTCTTTGATTCGCGCGACCCTTACACCCCAATTGGAAAGGGATCCGAGCCCAAAGCCTGGAGCACTGCCACCAGCGAACCTTCAATCCTTGAGGTCCGGCAGTTTCTGCGGGCTCTCTTGCCCACGCGGGTGCAGACCGCTGTTGACCTCGCGCGCGGTGTGCTCACCAGCCCGCTTGCCCGCCCAACCCCCAGAGCACCGTTCCCACAGCTTTGTGCCATGATTTGGGACGTTCACACCTACCATCAGCAGCCCGCTTTCCTTGCGGAATGTTTGCCTGTGCTGGCGGAGCAGACCCTCGCCTGGTTCTCACCCCAAAACGATCGTGACCAGGACGGCTTGCCCGAGTGGTCTGACCCTGACCATGCCAGGCTTTCCGACCTGTCAAACTTTGACGTCTGGCAGGAAGGCGCCTTCTCAACCCGCATCTCAAGCGCCGAGAGCTTCGGGCTGGCTGTTTTGCTCTCAACCGAGCTCGACATTCTCCTACGTATGACGCGTGTTGTGGGGGACGAAGCGCTTTCCGAACGCATCCGCCCCCGACAGGAACACCTCTCGGCAGCAATCGCCTGGTTCAGGGAGCAGCGCCATTCCGCCTCCTTCATCGACCGCGCCACACACAGCCTCCATCCATCCCGCCTGGTTCTGGAAGCCTATTTGCCCGACCCAGCTTGGGAGAGCACCGCGCTTGAGGCTCCAGCCAGGCTCAACATCCTTCTTAGCCAAACCGAAGGCTTCGGCATGCCGCCAGCTTTTCAGGTGGTCGGCGCGGATGGCAGCGGGGCGGAGCTTCGCGAAACGATCGCACCAAGCCAGATGCTCTGGCTGCCGCACGGCTTCCACATCACCACCCAAAACGTTTACGCACGCTTTGATCGCCTTGAGGGCGTGAAGCTCGCCGCTGGTTTGGTAACCATCTACACCAGCGATTTGGAGATCACCGACATCAGCCAGCAGGTGGGATGGGAACGGCAAGCCGGCGAGGAAGAACCGCCCGAGTGGGCTGCCGCGCAAGATTATCGCTACCGTTTCGGGCTGCCCACTGACCTCAACCCCGGGAACACAGATGGCGGCAGGGTGAACATTGCCTGGAATTGCCTTTTGGTCGAGCAGCTCAACCGCCTGGGCGAGAAGAAACTCGCGTTTGACCTGCTTAGTCGGCTGCTGCTCGGCTTTAGCGGTATGCTAAAACGCGAGCACGCCCTGATGGAAGGTTTCCATAGCGCGAGCAACACGTGTTGGGGCAGCCGCAACAGCATGCGCGGGCTGCTTCCGCCGCTGTTGCTGCTTGAGGTGGCTGGGATCCAGATCATCAACGAGCAAAAGGTCAGCATCTCGGGCGAAAACCCCCTTCCCTGGGCTCTGATCGTGCGTTACAGGGGGCTTGAAGTGCGGCGGGAAGGGAAGAACGCCACGATCACCTTCCCCGATGGCACCCTCGCGCACCACTTCGGCAGCGCCGGCAAGCTATTCACCGGAACCTAATTCGCGCCCACCTCCCAAGGCGCGGGGTCTGCCTGCGTCTGCTTCTGAACGTCCGTCCAACCAAAACCCGTATCTCTGCCGGCATCACAAACGACCAAATGAACTGAAGGCTATCTGTTAAGACCGTCAATCTTCTTGACCAATGTTGAAGATTAGTAAGGTTCATTCTGTGAAACCCATGTAGCATTTGCTCATTTGAATCATGGTTTATAAAACTTTACAATATGTTTATACGTATTTTCGCAGTCATGGGCAGAGAAAGCTGAGAGCCCGCGGTCTGCGCGGTTCTACATAAAGCAAAGGACTGGTTTAAATAAATGGGTTGTGAGAACCGAATGAAACGAGAACGCGGGTTAAAAGCCTGCAAGGTAACGTCGGCGGATACACCGACCAGACCTATCCACTTTCGGTGTTGGATAATCGTCACCGATAATGCGTCTATTACCTGAGCGGGATGCACGCTCAGGCAGAGCATCCCGCTTTAACCATTCTAAGATTACTTAGTTAAGGAGCAAGTACTATGTTTAAGAGAATTGTCATCGTTTTTATAGCCATGACCACACTGGCAGCTTGCGCGGGACCAAAAACCGCCAAGGTCACCGGAACCGTCACTTACCTCCAGCGGATCGCTCTGCCCGAAAACGCCGTCGTAAAGGTTACGCTTGAGGATATTTCCAAAGCGGATGCCGCCGCGGTTGTGCTCGGAGAGCAGGAGATCAAAACCGCTGGCAAGAGTGTGCCCTTCGCGTTCGAAATCAGCTACAATCCAGCCGAGATCGTCGCGACGCACATCTATAACCTCAGGGCAACCATCTCTGATGCCGAAGGGGAGCTACTCTTTAGCAGTGACACCGCCACGCTCGTCATCACCAATGGCGCCCCAACCGAGGGTATCGAGATCATCGTCAAGCCCGCTGGCGCCTCAGCCACGGGCAGCCTGATCGGGACCGTTTGGAAATGGGCGTCCTTCCAATCTCCGACCGAGCAATTTGATGTTGAAACGCCGGAAAAGTACACCCTTGAGTTCAACACCGAAGGTCATGTCGGCATCGGAGCGGACTGCAACCGTGGCCAAGCCAGCTACAGCGTGGATGGCACGGGCTTGCAGCTCGTTATGGGTCCCATGACGCTTGCCGCCTGCCCGGAAGGTTCCCGCAGCGATGCCTTCTTGCGCTACCTGGGTCAGTCCGCCAGCTATTTCTTTGAAGATGGCAACCTTTACATCGACCTGGCGGTTGATAGCGGCACGCTCAAATTCATCCCCTAAGGCGAGAGCATTCGCGTTTCTGCAGGTTAACCCCAACCTCTGACAGGTTGGGGTTTTTGTATTCCCCCCAACCATTTTTTATACCAATTACTGTAATCACCTGCTTTTTTGATAGGGTAGTCGTAGAAATTCTTGCAGAATGCGGTTTAGTGGTGCGATCAACTGAAGATCGCACATTGTCTTTTGGGACAACCTCCCTACGCCTTTATATTCCCCGATGTAGGATAAACCCCCTGTGGTTACCCGCCTGTTTACGACATATATGTAGGGGTAACCCCCTGTGGTTACCCGTTTGGTTGCGTGCGTGGATGGGTGCGCAATTCAGGGCAGACACAGGGGTCTGCCCCAACACCTTAAAATTCCAGAGGTAGAGGTACCCCCCCGTGGTTACCCGTTTGATTACGTGCATGGGAGGTGCGCAATTCAGGGCACCATGGATTCTGGG
>JAYFQB010000182.1:0-1776 GCA_034927385.1 Anaerolineaceae bacterium
ACCAGCAACGGGATGGTTTTGTTCACTCATAAATCTACCTTACGTGGGATGGTTCGCATATGTTCGGCACGGATGATTGCCTGGATGTCCTCGATCGTCTTGTCGAGGTGGTGTTCCGAATTGACTACGAGGTAGTCAAACTGATCGATCATTGCATATTCCTGCTCCGCGGTTGTGAAGCGTATTTCCAATTCTTCGGGGGTCTCGCTGCGGCGTTCCAGCAGCCGGTTCACCCACTCCTCGCGTGAACTTGCGGTCAAAAAGATCAAAATAGCATCCGGGCAGATTCTGTGGATGGTCATTGCGCCCTGCACATCAAGCCGCATGATCACATCCTTTCCCGAGGCTAAGGCTTCACGCACCTGCGACTTGGGAATACCCTTATAGTCCGAATAGACCCTGGCGTGTTCCAACAGCTCACCAGCTTCGATCATCGTTTCAAAAGTCTCTCGCGATACAAAAAAATAATCCCGTCCATCGACCTCATCCGGTCTTGGCGGACGTGAATTCATGGTAATCACGAAATGCGTGTCTGGATTTGTTTTCCGCAGCAAGCCAACCACGGCATCTTTACCGATTCCCGAAGGCCCTGAAATTACGACTAAGAGTGGATGTGTGGGTGGAGTTCCAAAATGCCTAGGTGGTCTTATGGTCCCTTCTTGCTGTCAGTGCATCCCATTATAAAGTAGAAAAGTAATTCCCATCAGGTTCGTTCATGATGAGCGGGGTTTAATCCAACAGTGCCAGTAACTGGTCGAAACTCTTTACAGACCGGATGGTGTGGAGGAACTCGCTCAGGCTGGCATAGCCTTCCCGCAGCTCCTGCACAGCCGGTCCAACCGGGTCCGCCCCCGAAGCCCCGCCGCCAGGCGTGTCGTTATACGAGCCGTAAAAGGCAAAATACGCCTGGTTGATTTTGCGCAGGCGGTATCCTTGCTCCCAAAAGAAAGCTCTCCTGGTTTCCATGTACGCCTCAGCCTGATCCACCTCACCCTTCGCCAGGAGTGCGTCAACCCGCACCCTCGTTGTGTGCATTTCTGCCCGGAAGTCAAAGGGGTCGAGCGTTCCCGCGCCTTCAGTCAGAACGGTCGTGTAGGCGGGCATCGGCTGATAGTATCGCGGGGTTCTATCGGGGTAATAAGCGATGATCAGGTCCAGCCCGATCTCTTTTCCTGCCAGTGAGGCAGTTGTTTCGTTGATCGTGCGCATCTCACCGTTGACACTGTAGCGAATTCCCAGGGGAAAGAAGGTCAGGTAATTGTGAATCCACTCATGGGCAATGGTTTCAGTGAGCCAATTGAGGTTCGTGGTACGCATAACCATCGTGGGATATGCCCCAATCCCGCCAACGGGCTCAACCAACGCCGAAAGGTTATAGTCCTGGAAAAGGCCCGTTTCAATCGCGTCTTTTTCAACCGCGTCCAGCCCGGCTTTGAGGCTGATGCTTAGCACGGTTTTGATCTCAGAACGGGGTGAAATGATCAGGTTTAGCGGCAGTTCAGAAACCTGATATTCCACCGGTGGCAGAATCTGCCCGCCAACCCCAAAACCAGCTTTTACCAGAGTGATCTCAGTTTGATTCTGCAGCACGGCTTCAGCCAGCTTCGAAAGCCGGCTCTGCTCCGCCTTTTTGGCGTCCAGCTCGGCTTTGGCTGCCTCGATTAACGATTCCCGTTCAGTCGAAGTGTCGTTCTGGGCGGTGAGCAGGTCCCGCTCCAGATTGACCACCTTTTGGGTCTCTTCCAGCCAGGTTTCAACAACCACCGCTTGCTGATC
>JAYFQB010000186.1:0-3617 GCA_034927385.1 Anaerolineaceae bacterium
GCGTGAGGGTCAGCCGTTTTCGGGCGCGTGTGATGCCCACATAGAGCAGACGCCTCTCCTCTGCCAGGTCTTCGTCATCATCGCGCGAACGGCTGTGCGGCAGGAGCATCTCGTCCAGACCGGTGATGAACACCTGGTCAAACTCCAACCCCTTGGCGGCATGCAGCGTTAGCATGGTTGGCGCGTCGACGTTTTCGGGCAGGGTGTCCTGGTCCGCTACCAGCGCCATGGACTCGAGGAAGGCTTGCAAGCCCTGCTCCTCATACTCGAGCACGACCGCCCGCAGCTCCATCACGTTTTCCCAACGGTCAAGCCCCTCTTCACTTTGATCCTGGATATGCGCCTGATAGCCGATATCCCCCAAAATGCGGTCAAACAGGACCGAGATTGGGTTTTTGTCGGTGCATTCGCGCCAGCTTTGAAGCATTCGTCCAAAGCTCATCAGGCGGGCAGCTTCCCTGCCGAGGGCTTCCTGCCAGGTTGGATTGCCGTTCGCCAGCCCCAGCAAAATTTCGCCGGCACTCAGGTTTTCCTGGTTGCCCAGCGCCACAAGTTTTTCGATGGTCTTATCGCCGATACCCCGCGGAGGCAGGTTGATCACCCGGCGCAGGCTGACCTCATCCAGCGGGTTATAGACCAGGCGCATGAAGGCGATTATGTCCTTCACCTCACGCCGTCCGTAGAAACGCTGCGCCCCCACAAGGCGATAGCTCAGCCCCACCCGCCGAAAAGCTTCTTCCAAAAGGCGCGATTGCGCGTTGGTGCGATACATGATTGCAAACGCCCCCGGGTTTATTTTTTGGTGGGTAATGGCTTTTTGGATGGCACTCACGACCATATCCGCTTCTTCGCGGTCGTCCTGAGCAATCAGGAAGTTGATCTTTTCACCTTTCATCGCGTCGGTGAAGAGTTTCTTGGCAGTACGGTTGCGGTTATGGTCGATAACCGCCATGGCACCATCCAGAATTGTTTGCGTGGAGCGGTAGTTTTGCTCGAGCAGGATGGTTTTTGCGTCTTTGAAGTCCTGCTGGAAGCGCAGGATGTTGCGATAATCCGCGCCGCGCCAGCGGTAGATGCTCTGGTCTTCGTCACCGACCACATAGAGGTTGCGGTTTTTCTGTGCCAGCAGGCGCAAAATGGCGTACTGTGCCAGGTTGGTGTCCTGGAACTCGTCCACCAGGATGTGTTCAAACTTGTGCCCGTACGTGTCGCGCACCACAGGATGAGCTTCGAGAATCTGGTTGGTATAGACCAGCATGTCATCAAAGTCCATAGCGTTGTTTTTGATCAGTCGCTGCTGATATTGGATGTAAAACCGCCGCACCTGTTCATCGCGGAAGTTTTTTACCGGATAGTCATCCGGCTGGATTAAATCGTTCTTGGCGCGCGAGATTGCGTCCAGCAGAGAAGCAGGGCGATAAAGTTTTTCATCGAGATTGCTCTCGCGAACGATTTCTTTCATCAGAGATAGCTGATCGTCTGCGTCGAAAATTACAAAGTTCTGGTTCACGGGCAGCAAATCCGCTTCGCGCCGGAGGATCCTACCGCAAACGGAATGGAAGGTGCCCAGCCAAAGACCACTCGCCTGTTCGCCGATCAGCTTCGTCACCCGGTCGTCCATCTGGCGGGCGGCTTTATTGGTGAAAGTCACTGCCAGGATGCGGTATGCCGGCACGTTCAACGCGCCAATCAGATAGGCAATGCGGTACGTGAGCACGCGGGTTTTTCCGGAGCCAGGTCCCGCCAACACAAGCGTGGGTCCCGCCGGGGCGGCCACAGCCTGCTGCTGCTGAGGATTAAGTAAATCAAGCAAGTCATTCATAGACAGATTATTGTACCAAAGGCGGGTAAGGTAGCTGCCAACTAAATCAGCGCTCTAATCAAACCCATTGCCAGTCCCGTCAATACCAACATGTACGGTTGAGCCTTAAGCAAAACCAGCCCCAGCACCCCCGCGACTAATACCGCCACCGTCCAGACGTCCACAAGAGCATTTTGCGCCAAGTTGACACACACCATCAGAATCAGCGCCACCACTGCCGCGTTCACGCCCCCCAGGAAGGCGCTTGTGATTTCATTTTCACGCAGTTTTTTGACCAACGGCGCTGTGATCGCCACGATGATAAATGAGGGCAGGAAAACGCCCACAGTGGACGCGATCCCACCCCAAAACCCACCGGCGATAAAGCCCACAAACGTACTCGATGACAGCACAGGTCCCGGGGTAATCTGCCCGACGGCAATCGCGTCGGTTAGCTGTTGCGTGGTGAGCCAGCCAAACCGGTTGACCACGTCTTTTTCAATCAACGCGATCAGAACCAGCGACGAGCCGAACAACACCGCGCCAGTGCGCAAGAAATACCAGAAGATTTGCCAGGCGCGTTCGCTGACGGTCTCGAGCAGCATCTTGATTGCCATCCCTATCAGTGGGAGGGGAACGATCGAGAACAGCAGGTTGCCTGGTGTGCCGGCTTTTCGTTTAAGAGCATAATACACCAGGACGGACAATGCGCCGCAGCCGAGCATGATCAGGACCTCGTTGAGGTTTAGCAATTTGCCAGCGATCGCCAACCCAAAGAGAGTGTACTGTTCCCAACCCGCGAGGCTGCTCCTGCCTATGCGCCAGGTGGTCACCAGCACAATGCCCAGAACCAGGGGATTCAGAAAGTAAAACAGCCCTTCAATCTGAGGAAGGCTTCCAAACCGCACATAAACCCAGGAAAGCACCATGCTGGTGATGAACGCGGGCAAGATAAAGCTGAAGCCTGCCACAAACAGCCCCGGATAGCCGGCATACACATACCCAACGTGGTAGCAGGTCTCGCTGGCGTTCGGTCCCGGGATCAGGTTGGCAACCGCCAGGAGGTCCAGGAATTCTTCGGGAGTGACCCACTGCCGCTTGCGTACGTACTCATCTTCCATCATGGCGATATGCGCCGTAGGCGCGCCAAAGCTGGTGATTCCGATTTTGAGGCTGACCAGCATAAGCTCAATCAGCTTCTTTTTAAGAGGTTTGGGCTTTTGCTCAATATCAGTAGATAGCGTTGTTTCTTCGGTCAAGGCATTTGCTCCAGGCGCGGCAATTTTAACAGCAGGTTTTCGAGGATCAGGCGGGGATTAACATATTGGTCAAGCATGGTCAGAGCGTCTTCGTGGATTTTTAAGATTTCCGCCGCTTTTTGAAGGTTTAATCCCGCTGCTGTCTGCCGGGCGAGAGCTTCTGTTTCGAGGTTAACCAAGGGAACCTCGCTTGCCTCGATGCAAATCAACACATCGCGCCAGAACGTCAGCCATGTGGCAATCAGAAAGCTGTAGCTCTCCCTTGCCTGACCCTTTCCGCGCTGTAACCGTTCCACGTATTTCAACCTTCCGCGCAAGTTCATCCGCAGAAGTTCTTCAAGCTGATCGAGGGCGTTCGTGTGCTTTTCGAGCAGTTCCTCGTCCTGTAAATAACGTAGTGCCGTGCCAACGCGACCGCCAGCCAACTGGGCGAGCTTTTGAGATTCGGATTCGCTTAGCCCTTGATTCTCCATTAATGCCTTCGCCAGATCCGAAATAGGCATTGGGCGCAACCGCACCAGCTCACAACGGGAAGCGATTGTCTCAAGCAGGCTCTC
>JAYFQB010000025.1:0-15130 GCA_034927385.1 Anaerolineaceae bacterium
GTTTAAGGCGTAATCCAAGCCGCCGCATCCCCGGCAGCAGTCTGGGGCTGGAAAATTCAGGCAGGGTGTTTTCCAACAAGGCAAGCTGCACATCCAGGTCCCGTGCGGCTCCGAGCGACCTGGTGACATCCCGCACATCGCGGGAGTAGGCTTTGAACTGTTTGCCCGTGAAGCAGTCCTCAAAGATAGCCAGGGCGCTGCGCAGGCGACGGGAAGCCACACGCATACGGTGGATGTATTCAATATCCTGCGCTTCCAGCACACCCTCAATTTCAGCTTGCATAGCCAGGACATGGGTGTTGATGACCCGCGCGCCGTAAACGCAGACCGCTTCAGATCGGATTTTGCCCATACCTTCTCCTTAAAGAACTTACCCCGGGCATGCTGGGGTAAGTTGCTGAATCTATTTTGGTTTGTTTCCTTTGGTCAGCCGGTTATGCAACAGCTCAAGAATTGGGACCTTAAGATCCTCAAAGATCTCGTCTGGGGATCTGTCCGCGTTGACGGTGAGGAAGTTGTATTCCTCCGCCATGAGATCGAACTGGTTCAAAATCATGCCCTGGTATTGGACAAAGCTGTCATAGACGTTATCCGCAATGTGCAGGTCCATGCCGGATTCCCAGTAATTCAAGCCGCGACCATGCACAAGGCGCGTTACCAGTGATGGGATGCTGGCTTTCATGTAGAGGATCAGGTCCGGCTTGAGAGCGATGCCGTAGAGGTTCTTTGACCAGATGTGGTTAATGTTGCGAATGCTGTCGCGGGCAAGCACAGAGTAGAAATACCGGTCCGAAAGCACTACGAATCCAGCCTGGAGGGCGGGGATGATCTGGTTTTCCAGCCGGTCGGCAAAGTCCGCCGCATAGAAAAGGCTCATTGTAAGCGGTCCGAGTGTGTGCCCGCTCTTGGCGAACTCCAACCCTGAGGCGGTCAGCTCGGAACGGGTGAGCCCGGTATCCGAAACCGCATAACCTTCTTCTTCCAGCCAACCGCGCAACATTCTGATTTGAGTGGAGCGTCCAACGCCGTCGGTCCCCTCCAACACGATCAGCTTGCCGGGAAGTTTTCCGATATCGCGGTAAGGGAACCCTGCCCCATAAAAGGTTGCCTTATTCATTTTGAGCCTCCTTTTTTAGGTTTGCCCGCCTGAGGATTGGTCACAGAAATCGGAGTTTTGTTGGGATTAGGCAGCCCCTCAAAGCCTGTGAGGATCTTTTTGATGATCGAACGGACTTTTTTCTGCTGCTCCTTGACCGTTTTGGTGCCGTCGATCATCGTCAGACCGAATTCACTTTCCATTTTGTCGTATTCATTCAGGATTCTGCCCTGGAAGAGCTCGAAGCTCTCGTTGATATTATCGGAAAGGCCCAGGTCCATGCCTGCCTCGTAGTATTTCAGGCTGGATCTGGCGCCGGTTATGCGATCCACGGCAACATCCAACGGGACACGGAAGTACAGCGCCGCGTCGGGCATGATCGCAAAGGAGTACATGTTGCGAACCCACTCGGGATCAACACCGCGGGCAACGTCCCGCGCGAAGGCAGTGAAGGCGTAGCGGTCTGCTAAGACAATGACGCCTGCCTTAAGCAGGGGATAGATGCTGTTTTCCCAACGGTCGGCGAAATCGGCACAATGCAGAATGCTGAAGGTAGTTGGGGTGAAGGATTGCGCCTTTTTGGCGGCACGAGTAGTGCTTTTTACCAATGCTGAGCTGTTCCACTCGCTGAAATATGCCGAATAGCCTGCCCGAAGCAGCCATTTATAGAGCAGGTCGATCTGAGTCGACTTGCCTGACCCATCAATGCCTTCAACAATGATGAGTTTTCCTTTCGTATCGTTAGGTCTTAACACTGCTCCCTCCTACACCATGCCGGGTTTTCAATTGCAAAATGCAACCAGATTCGCATTTAATTATAAGATAAGGATGGGGTTTTTTCCAACGTTGTGCGTGGGGCGTATGGTGAGCGAGTCGGCGTGCCAATTTTACGGCGTGGAAACGGGGGGCTTCCCGTAAGTGAGGAGTTCAAGCCCCAGCATTAAGGGTACGGATTCCAAGTTGGAGTGGGGTCGGGATCTTCAGCTCGAGGTGGTGGAAAAGGTGTGGCTGTGGGAACAACGACATCCAGACTCTCCACAAATTGTCTCGCGAGTAAATCAAAGTAAAACAATTCTCCATTGGATGCCCGTAAAATCACCCGCGAACCTTTCACGTCTTCAACACGCAAAGCGCCGCTTTTCCGTGGGCAATCGACATTCACAGTAGTCCGACTGTACTCTTCCGTGGTGATGATTCGTAATTGGACCAAGCCAAGGCTTTCGTCGTCCCGGTAAAACCCAGCGGAGAGCGAGTAAACCAATCCACCAATTTCTCCAATCCAGCCATTAGTGGATTTCAGCTCCCTGCGAAGATCATCGAAACCGAGGTCTTCAATCACACCTCGTAACGGCGAGCCGACTTCGACAGGTGTCGGTATTGTTGCAATACTCCTCGTTCCCGTAAAGTTAGCTTCTGCGAGTGCCTGGGCGGCATTTCGCGTTGCGGCTTGCCTGTATTGCTCCAGCCGTATGATTTCAGTTGCCTTCTGTGCCGGATCCGTGATTTGTTTAATTATCTCATCCCATTCTCCAGGAATCGCGTTTTGAAACAAGTCAACATCATTTGAAGGTTGATTCCGATTGGCATTAACCCAGCTTACCAAGCCAATCATTAAGGTCAACATAATGCCAACGATTAGTACATAAGTAGTCTTTTTCATCTTACGGCGCTCCCCGGTAATACTTCATATCTGCTCCCCATAATAGAAAGCTATTCATCCGGCTGTCTGAAACAACCTTGGATCGAAATTGTTGATATCCAAAGTAAAGTGAATTATCCATGCCTGAACATGCTTCAGGGTCTTCCAGTTCCCTTTGCTCACAAGCCGCCTCCTGCGTCATTACACCAAAAAAGTCGATGTTGTTATTGTGAACGTAATAGGTGTACAAGCCAATTCTGTACCATTGTGAGGCTTGATACCCATTCGGCAGGAAGTTCATCGGTATCGCCGCCGAAGTTATATACCCATTATTGATCTTGTTAATATCATCTTGCGTCCATCCATTATAGCACTCAGCTGGGTAAACATCACCTTGCGGGGGAGTGGCTGGAGGATAATCATCTGGACACCCATCTGCAGACCCGATGATGAAATTTGCAGTTTTCATGGGGTGGTCATTAAATCCATCAAACCATTGCACTGTATCCGAAAAACTATTGAACCCTGGCTCTGTATTAATACCAGATGTAATTGTTACTCTGGAGGATGGTATACCGTACGTCTGTAGTGATTGATTTGCATTATAGACCATTTCAGCCCAAGCATATCCATGGTCATATGCAATGCTCCATAAAAAATCTCCAGAGGTGTTTGTTCCTGCCGCAAGAAACAGTTTATCTTTATCATTGCAATCCGCGAATCCGGAAGCAATAATTGTCAGATAATAGGAAATCTGTCCAGTTGTAACAAATGTCTGATAATCATAAAGATTCGTTCCGAGTACGAGCGATGAGTCTCTGTATGGATTTCCAAAGTCCATGAACATAAAGTAGGAATCAGGATAGCCAACGCTCATTGCGTATGTTCCCTGAGCACAACCCAGACTATACATTCCAGTAAGGGTTTCGACATAGTAACTGCGCATATAGGAAGGGTGTGCATCAGTAACCTGTATGGAACTGACGATGGGTAGATACATTTTGTTCGTATATACCAGGACTCCATCATCTGCAGTACCTTCAGCAGAAGTCTGGTTTCCAAAAACAACAAGAGCCATAATTACAAGACAACACTTAAATAGGACTTCTACTAACCCTCGCTTTGTCACTGGTACTTTTCCCTCCCTGTAAAAACCAAAAACCAATTAATTCAACTATAACCTAATATAACATACTTACATCCACTTTTCAATAGGTTGAAGGCGCTTTTAAACATCCTCATCTTCATTATCCGAAGAATCCAATTCGATCAGTTCGCCCGATACGATGAAGATGATGCGTTCGCAAATATTCGTTACCCGGTCAGCCGTTCGCTTAAGGTTGTGGATAACCCAAAGGATCTGGTTTGAATAATCGATTTTCTCTGGATGCTTGATCATATTATGAACAATCTTACGGTAGATGGTGATGTACAACTCATCCACCTCATCATCTTCTTTGGGGATGGCGTACGCAGCCGCAGGTCTTCAGAAACAAAAGCGCCCAACGCGCGGTGGAGCATGGAGGTGGCTTTATCTGCCATGGTCGAGATTTCACGAATTGGGATTGGTGTCCCGTCATCAGCCAGGCGAGCCGCCCCCTGGCAATTCCCTTGGCATAATCGCCGATGCGTTCCAGTTCAATTATTACTTCCAACCTAGATGCCAAAAGGCAGAGGTCACGAGCCAACGGGGATTGGGTGGCAAACGAACCGTCAATCCTGGTTTTCGGGGTACACCACGGGTATTGTGAAGAGAAAATCCGCGCCAGAATCCTCGACGCTCTCCGCCCAAATTTTTCCGCCATGGGCTTCAACAATATGCTTGCATATCGAAAGTCCCAGCCCCGTCCCTCCACCAGAACGTGCCCTGTCTGCTTTATAAAAGCGTTCAAAAATACGATTGACGTCCTTAGTCGCTATGCCGACGCCGTTGTCGCTTACCTTGAAAACCACCATTTGCCCATCCTGAAAGGCAGTGACATGGATTCGTCCGTTGTTGGGGGTGAATTTGATCGCGTTATGGATCAGGTTGACAAACACCTGCGAAATTTGCCCAGGGTCAGCAAAAACCAATGGCAAGTCGGGGGGACAATCCTGGCTGAGAGTAACACCCACCCGTTCAGCCTGTAAAGTCATCCGTTCAACGGGTTTCTGCACCAACTGGCAGGGCTCGATCTGGTGAAAATCAAAGTTGGACCGGCCTGCCTCAATGCGCGAGAGTTCCAATAGCTCGTTGACCATCTGGGTTAGGTTGTCCACCTCGCTATCCATGCGCAGCACAAATTTTCGGGCAACAGTGGAATCTTCCAGTGCTCCATCAAGCAGCGTTTCGCTAATCGCCTTCAAGCCCGCCATTGGGGTGCGGAGTTCGTGGGAGATGTTTGAAATAAAGTCCCGCCGGATGGTTTCGAGGCGGTGCGTCTGGGTGAGGTCCTGAAAGAGCAACATGGAACGACCCGGCAGCTCCTCGCCGAGGGGGATGCCCACCACTTGCAGGTATTTGTGGGAGGGAACCATTTCCATTGTGATGGTTTTGGCTGGACCGCTGCGGGTCTCTTCCCAGAGATCCACAAGGCGCTGGTGGCGGATTACCTCCACAACAGAGTGGTTTAGCGCGTCTTTTTCGTTTATTTTAAACATTTTTTCAGCCGCATTGTTGAGCAGCTGGACACGTCCTTTATTATCAGCAATCAGGACACCGTCGGTCATCTCCCCGAGAACCGCCGCGAGCATGGCACGCTCTTTGGAAAGGGCGGTGATCTGACTCTCGATCTGGCGCGCGGTTTGCTGCAAAGCCCCTCGCAGCTCCCGCATCTCACGCAGCGATTTGCGCATTGGCGGCAGAGCAATCCGCTGGTATTTGCCTTCTCCAAGCTCTTTGGCAGCTTCCGTGAGGTTCTTCAAGTCTTCAACATTGCGATTGGTGAAAGCCAGGCTGACGCTTAGGCTTGTGACCAACCCGATCAGGACGATCAGGATTGCCCCGTTCTGAATAGACGAAAAGTCAGCCGGTTCACCAGTGGCAAGGGCTTTTTGGGCGGCGTTTTGCCCAAGCAGCGGCAACACAATGATCAAGGCTACCAACGTCAGCACGAGCGCGAGAATGAATGGCCAGGCAACACGCGAGTGGAGGTGCAATTTCATAGCCAGTTTTATCCTTCGAAGCGGTAACCCACGCCGCGGATGGTGATAATCCTGCGGGGATTCTCAGGCACAGGCTCGATTTTTTCGCGAAGCCAGCGGATGTGAACATCTACCGTGCGAGAGTCGCCCACAAAGTCCCAGCCCCATACTTTTTCGAGGATCAGTTTGCGAGTCAACACTCGCTCTTTATTCTCGCCCATAAAAGTTAGTAGTTCAAATTCTTTGGGTTTGCAGGGCAGAACATTTCCGTCTAAACGCACTTCCCGCCGGCTGGTATCGATTTCGAGGTTGCCAAACACAAGAATTTTGGGATGTTTGGCTTCCTGGGTTGCCGAGCCGACCTCCTCGCGGATTAGTCGAACACGGCGGAGGAGAGCCTTAACGCGAGCAATTAGCTCGCGCATGCTGAAAGGTTTTGGCAGGTAGTCATCCGCGCCGACTTCGAGCCCGACCACACGGTCAATTTCATCATCGCGGGCGGTCAGCATCAGAACGGGGGTGTTGGATTCCTGGCGTAAAGTGCGGCAGATTTCGAACCCGTCCATTCCCGGCAGCATCACATCCAGGATCACCAGGTCGGGTTTGGAAGACCTGAAAAGGTCCAGCGCGGTGATGCCATCACCCGCCACTTCAACATGGTAACCTTCCTTTTTAAGGTTGTAGGTCAAAGTTTCCTGCAAAGCGATTTCGTCATCCACGACTAAAATTTTATCCGCCATCGTCCCTCCAATTTACCAATCAACAAACAAATACCATCTTGGTTGATTGTATCTTAATTGTCGTTGCATTTTCCCCAGGCTTAATCTGAGAAGGCGAACCATCGGTCAGGATCCGACAAACAGGGATTGAAGCTGTATCCGCGACGGTACAAACCGTAATCTGAGCCTGAGGGAATGGTAGAATCAAGCCAGTTTAAGGAACAACTATGAGCAAAGATATCCACAGCGCAAGAGCTGATTTTCCGCTTTTAAAACAAACCATCAACGACCATCCGCTGGTCTACCTCGACAACGCCGCCACAACCCAAAAGCCGCAGGTCGTAATTGACGCATTGACTGACTATTACACGCGCCTCAATGCCAATATCCACCGCGGCAACCACTCGCTGGCTGTGCTGGCAACCGAAGCCTACGAAGCCGCGCGGCGAAAGGTGGCAAGGTACATCAACGCGGAATACGACCACGAAGTGATTTTCACGCGCGGCACAACCGAGTCGGTTAACCTACTGGCGTACACCTTTGGCGAAAAGTTTATTCACCCAGGGGATGAGATCATCGTTTCGCAGCTGGAGCACCACAGCAACTATGTTCCCTGGCAGCAAAGCTGCCTGAGGAACGGCGCGAGTTTCCGCGTTTTGTCGTTCGATGAGCACGGCGAGCTCGACCTGGAGCTGTTTAAACGAATGCTCAATGAAAAAACCCGCCTGGTCGCGCTAAACCAGGTTTCTAACTCGCTTGGCACGGTCAATCCGGTGCGGGAGATTATTCAGCTTGCCCATGCCGGCGGCGTGCCGGTATTGGTGGATGCCGCTCAATCGGTGCAACACCTCGCGCATGATGTGCGCAGCCTGGATGCTGATTTTTATGTCTTTTCAGGGCATAAGATGTATGGTCCGATGGGGATCGGTGTGTTTTACGGTAAAGAAAAATGGCTCGAAGCCTTGCCTCCATTCCTGAGCGGCGGCGAGATGATTGATACGGTCACCCCCGAAAAGGTTACGTTCAACGTGCTGCCTTTCAAGTTTGAAGCTGGCACGCCCAACGTCGCCGGGGCGATCGGGCTTGGCGCAGCGATCGATTATCTGCAGCAATTCGATCAACTCGAACTGCAAAAGTATGAGGACGATCTGTTGGCTTATGGCTTGAACCTTCTGGCGCAGATCCCCGACCTGACCATTTATGGCACTCCCACGCGCCGCTCGAGCATTTTGCCTTTCAATGTGAGCGGTATTCAGCACTACGACATGGGAGTCCTGCTCGACACAATGGGCATAGCGGTCCGCACTGGGCAGCACTGCACCCAACCGATCATGGACGCGCTGCACATCAGCGGCACGGTTCGGGCATCGCTGGCGCTTTACAACGACCGGTCAGATCTCGAAAAACTGGCGGAAGGGGTTAGGCGGGCGATTAAAATGCTGAGGAGGTAGCCATGGGAAATATCCAGAATACGCAAAAAGAGCTTAGTGATGACTTCTCCCTGTTGGCAAACTGGGAAGAAAAATATGAGTACTTGATCGAGATGGGCATGGACCTGCCGCCGATGAATCCAGAAACGAAAGTAGATGGAAACCTGGTGAAAGGTTGCCAGTCCAGCGTCTGGTTTGATGTTGACTGCCGCGATGGGATTATGGTGTTCGAGGCGGACAGCGATTCGCTGGTGGTGAAAGGCATGGTGGCGGTACTCTATAAGTTGTTTAACAACCAGCCAGCGAAAGACGTGCTCCAGGCGGACCTTAGTTTTTTTGATGAGATTGGGCTTTGGCGGCACATTTCCTCGCAGCGCAGCAACGGTCTGACCGCAATGGTGGCACATCTGAAAGCCAAAGCGGCGGAGTGCCTGGCAACAGAGGGGTAAACGGAGCCGTATGACGCTCAGCTACCGTATGCTGCAGATCGGCGGTCAGCCAGCCGGGCTGCTTGGGCTTGAGGAGCTTTTTGCAGCAGCATTTGAAGAAGGGATCCCACCAAACCACGCCGGGATCAGTCAGCGCCTGTTGAGCGGTGTCAGGGAGAACAACTTTGTCCCCAAATCCGCCCTGGAAGATTACGCCAACGCCCTCACACTGGAATACCAACGTTACTATCAACGCCGACGCACCGGAAAAGCAACCGTAGCACGCAATTACGGCACTTGGCGCGGGTATCCTCGCGAACAGATCCCATGGTTTCCGACTATTTCGGCTGTGTTATGTGATGACTGCGGCGCCTGCCTGGAACTTTGCGGGCGGGAGGTGTTTGAGCGGGACGAGAACGGAAAAGTCTGGGTGGCGGAACCATTTTTGTGTATGGTTGGCTGCTGTTTCTGTAAGAGCGTCTGTGAGCCGAAGGCAATCCTTACGCCGGGGCAGGAACTTCTGAAAAATTACCCTGAAAAGATGCGCTAATTTGGGGTGACGGGTTGGTCATATTGATCGTACTGCTTGTGCCCACCGAGGACGGGAGTTGACAGATATATCTCCAATGTTTTACTTTAAAGGTTGAATCCTCCGGCTAGATCATGTGCACGGTCAGGAGACTACCCATCCGTTTCACGGTGGGCACAGGCGGCTCAATCAGGAATTCATTGTGATCGTACCGGCGTCCCCGCCGAGTACGGGAGTTGACCGATAGGTCTCCGATTGTTTTCACCACAAAGGCTGAAGCCTCCGGCTAGATCATGTGCTCGGTCAGGAGACTACCCATCCGTTTCACAGTGGGCACAGGCGGCACAATCAGGAATTCATTATGATCGTACAGGCGTCCTCGCCGAGTACGGGGATTTGACCGTTAGGTCTCCAAAGGAGCTTTCCACAAAAGATGAAGCCTCCGGCTAGGTCCTGTGCACGGTCAGGAGACTACCCATCCGTTTCACGGTGGGCACAGGCGGCACAATCGGGGATGAGATGTTTGACTGCTCTACATTTTCACCGCGAGAGTCGCGGCGAAAATGTTTGTGTACTGCCCAAGATGATCGTCCGGGTCGGTGTCTTCGTAGAAATCCTTGAGTAAAAATCCCGCTTTGAGCTGTCCCCCGATTTGCGTTTCCAACGTATGGCTGAATTGGTACCCGGAATCCATCGAAAGCTCCAACCCTTTTTCCACTTCCAGGCGTCCGTTGTAGGGCAGCCTGTTGCGAACAATCAGGGGAGCGTCAAGACTATCGAGCGCTTCATCGTCAAACATATATACGATCGGATTGGTCCAACCCGCCATCAGAACCCCACCATGCCGCAGCACACGGTAACACTCATCCCAGGTTGGCTGAAGGTTCTCAATGTAGCAGTTCGAGACTGGGTGGATGATCATGTCGAAACTTTCATCTTTGAAAGGAAAGGGCAAGGTCATATCCGCCTGAAGCGGCAGGAGGGGGTAGTTCTCGCGCTCTGCCACGAAAGTTTCGGACTTCAATTGGCGCATGGAGTTATCGAGGATGGTAACACGGTAGCCGTGTGCCGCCATCACAGGACCTTGCTGCCCGCCGCCGCTTGCCAGTCCCAACACGTCCTTTCCGATGCCCTCAAACCAGCTTAGCGGAACCTTTTTTGATGGGGTAAGCACGAAATCAATCGGACCGCTTTTTGCCCGGTTGAACTGGTCGTGAGTTAGGGGGATTGTCCAGGTGTTTTGACTTTCGCTCCAGCCGTCCCACATATGGGAATTGTAATCAACGTAATTTTCCATGTCTCAGTTCACCTTTTCGCCTAACGAGGTCAATTCATCTACCGCCACCCACCAGTTCGGATGCCAGTAGAGTGCCTGTTTGAAGCTTTCAATTGCCTGATCGCGCAAGCCGAGCTTCACCTCCGCCCGACCTTTCCAGACCCAGGTTTCGGGGATGGCGTCCTCGGGGGTTTTATCGAGGGTTTGCTTGGTCAGGTTGTAGAGGTCCTGGTAACGCTGCAAGTAGAAATAGGCATAATACGGACCGGTCTGATACCAAAGGATGCGCCACGGGCGTTCTTCTTCCTTGAGCGTGGCATAAACGCGAAACGCTTCATCGTAGGATTCACCCGCGCAAAGGTAGTCGTTCAGTTCCACGCAGATTGAGCCGCGGCTGTACCAGACGAAGAACTGGTCCAACCCCTCGCGGGCGTAGATCTGGCTGCTGACCAGGTCGAGCGTGTATTCCTTGTTGTACTGGGAGTCCATCTGGGCACCAAGAATATCGTAGACTTCCTGCTGGCGTTCATAAGGGAAGAGAACCAGGTAGATACGGTCGAACTGTTCCCAATAACGGGTAATATCGTCGTAACTCATCTTGATCATACCAAGATATGTATCGGGGATGGTGACTTCCTGGAGTTTGTCATCGTAGCCAATAATCAAACCATAATGCCCCATCCAGCCTTCATGACGGTCGATATACCCGCGTTCAATGATGACTGGGAAGCCGGAAGAGACCAGTCGTTTTACCAGGTCGAGGTCTCCGCCGTAGCGGACTATGCCGTTCAGCTCGGTGTGTTCCTGAACATAACCCAACATTTCGTAGGGCATGACGTTGCGGTCTTTGATGAAAGGTTTCAGGACGGCTTCGGTGGTTTTTTGGTTGCCTTCCCAGCCCCAAAAACGCAGTGCCATCGCCAGGTTGGTGGGTCCACAGTTGTTGAAGCCCTGTATCTCGGGCTCAACACCCTCAATCAGCGCCGAAGCCGGCAAAGGAGGCAGCGGCGTGGGGGTTATGGTTGCCGTTGGGGTGATCGTGGAGGTGGCGGTAAATTCAGCCGTCGGCTCCAGGGTGGGAGTGTGAGTGGGCTGCTGTGTGATGGTGGGCGAAGGAGCCATGGCAGTCAACGTGGCAAGAACTCCCGCGTCGAGCGTGCCCTGCTGGCTGGGCTCAAAAACTTCCGCGCCTGGCGGTCTGAAGAAATAGTAAATCTTCGCCCGCGCGCTGGCGATATGGAAGTAGGCACGGTCGTGAATGGATGGGATCTGGTAAAGCCCAACAAGCACCAAAACCCCAACCACCAGTAAAGCGAGGTAGAACCAGGGCTTGCGCCAAAAAGGACGAGGCGCAAGACTCTGCCGAAATGATTGTTTAGCGTTTTTATTCATAACAAACTGGCATTATAACAGCGAACCAAACTACCGTTTTTGGCTTAGGGCTGAACCCCCAGCTCTGCCAAACCTTCCAGCGGCAAATCCCACCCGGGATTATACTCAAGCGCTTTCCGGTAGTTGTCTGCAGCGGTCTCGGTGGTTCCCAGGGCAGCCGCGGCTCGCCCCGCCCAATACCAGGATTCAGGTAATTCAGGGCTTCTTTTGTTGCTAAGGGTTTGCATAGCAAGATTTAAACAATCCTGATAGCGACCGGTGTAGTAGTAAGCCGGATAGGCACCCACCTGATACCAGGTGAGGCGCCAGGGGCGTTCGGCGGTTGGCAACTGGGCGTAGACCGAAAAAGCCTGGTCATAAGCCTGGGCGGCTTCAACGTAGTTTTGCATTTCGACCAAAACACTGCCGCGAGAGTACCAGGCAAAGAACAGTTCCCGCCCGCTCACCTGCTGAATGCGTTCGGTTACCTGGGAGAGCGTGTTTTGCAAATTCTGCGCGGGGTCAGCGTCTGGTCCGAGCAGCGTCATCACTTCGGCTTCACGCTCAGGCGGATAGACAACGAGGTAAATTCCGTCAAAATGTGCCCAATCGAGAATCAGTTCGTCGTAAGTTAGGGTCATCATTCCAAGGAGTGTGTCTGGAACGAGCACTGTCTGTGCGGCATCGTCGTAGGCGGTTACGATGCTGTAATGCCCCATCCAGCCATCTTCAGGGTCGGTGTGACCGCGTTCCAGCAGGATCGGAAAACCGTTAGAAACCAGGCGTTTTACAACATCGATCGTGCCGCCAAAGCGGACTAGCGCGTTTAGGTTGGTCTCTTCGATCACAAAATCGCGCATCTCGCTGAGCATAACGTTGCGGTCGTCCGCGTGGGTCCTCAGACCAGCTTTGGTAACATCCTGGGTGGTTGACCAGCCCCAGTAGGTGAGGTTCATTGAAAGGTTGGCAGGTCCGCAGTTGTTAAAACTCTGATATTCCAGCCCCATACCATCCAGCTGGAAAGAAGCCGGAGCTGGGCTAAGCGTGGGGGACGGCAGGGCAGTAGGCTGCGCTTGGATGCCTTCTTGGGTGGGGGTTTGCTCTGGCAGCGGCGTCTGTGTTGGTGCCATGGCGGTCAGCGAAGCCAGTACGCTTGCGTCCAGGGTGCCCTGCTGGGATGGATCAAAGACGTTTTCAGACGGCGGATTAAAACGATAGTAAATATCTGATGCCAGGTTTTGCACGCGTCTTTCCACAGCGGGGATCTGCATCGCGGCGAAGCCAAGCAAAACCAAACCAGCGAGGATGGCGAGGTAAAGCCAAGGGCTGCGCCAGGGGAAACGCTTGCCAAGATTTTTCTTGAGTTGATTTTTAGAGGATGCCATAAGTTCTCTTTAGGGTAATGATCAAAAGGGTTAGGGTTCAACGCCCAAGGTTTTGAGCTCATCCAGGGCAGGCTGCCAGCCGGGGTGCCACTGCAAGGCGCGTTTGAAATCAAAAATTGCGGTTTGCGTGTTGCCAAGCGCTACATTTGCCCGACCGCTCCATAAAAACGTCTCGGGGAGTGCCGCCGTGCTGGCGTCGGTGATGGTTTTGTAGGTTAGGCTGACAACATCATTGTATCTGCCGGTGTAGTAGTAGGCTTCGTATGGACCGACCTGATACCAAAGCATGCGCCAGGGACGGTCTTCCACAGGCAGCCAGCCGTAGACTTCGAAAGCCTTATCGAAAGCTTCGGCGGCGTTTACGTAATCTTTCTTCATCACAAGCAGTTCGCCAAGGCTGTAAAAGGCAAAGTACTGTTCGGAGCGGTCGGCGCTTTCGGACCGCTGCCGGAAGAGCTCGAGGGTGTAGTCCAGGTTGGATTCCGGGTCAGCTTGGTCGCCAAGCAATCCAAGCACACGCTCACGCTGCGCGGGTGGAAAAATTACCAGGTAAGTGCCCGAGAACTCATCCCAAAACTTTTGAAGCGTCTCATAGCCAACCCAGATGTTGCCAGTGACCGTATCGGGGATATGGACCGCCTGTTGAGCGTCATCATAGCCATCGATAACGCCGTAATGACCCATCCAGCCTTTCCATTCCTCGTCAATGTTAACGTATCCACGTTCCACCAAAACGGGGTAGCCGGCAGCCACGAGGCGCTTGAGTAAGTCCACAGTGCCGCCAAGGCGCAGCACGGCATCCAGCTCGGTGTGCTCCTGAATATATGCGAGCATTTCCTGAGGTGTGACGTTGAGGTCTTCGAGGCGAGGTTTAACCACCTGTTCGATATCAATTGCTTCGCCAACCCAACCCCAATAGCGCAGGTTCATTGCCAGGTTGGTTGGACCGCAACTATTCAAACGCTGATATTCCTGCACGACGCCCTCAAGCTGCATCGAGGCAGGGATGGCTGTGGGGTTGGGCGTAAGGGAAGGAGCCAGAGTGTTCTCCGGAGCAGTCCCAGTAGTCGGTTCGGGGGTCAGTGTGGGCGTGGGGGTGGGGATCAGCGCTGTGAGGGTGGCGGCGACGCTCGCGTCGGGTGTGGATTTTTCCGAAGGGTTAAATGTGGACGCCGAAGGTGGTCTGAAAAAGTAATAGTCTCGCGAACGAAGGGAGGTCAGGTAGAAATAAGCCCGGTCGTGAATCGCGGGAACCTGGTAGAGCGCGAAGAGTACCACGACGCCAACGAGTAAAATACCAAGAATGATTAACCAAACCGGACGTTTACGGTTTGAGCGGGGTTCTTTTTGTGTGGTCATACAAGGTTCGATTATATCGCAAGACGATAAGATGGTTTTAGCATGTGTATATTAGCATGTGTATATTAGGTTGGTGGTTTTCTTGTATGTTTTCCGAAATTAGTATCTGACACAATTCTTATGCAGAAGGAGTAAGATTTTTTTATGTCATTATGTGGTACTATAATGACTCTTGACCAGGAGAAGTAAGTAGAAAATGCCAATTTACAGTTATAAATGCGAGAATTGCGGTTACCATTTCGACCAATTCCAACATTTCACCGATGACCCGCTAACCGTTTGCCCTAATTGCAACACGGTTGCTTTGCGTAAGGTCTACCAGCCGGTAGGGATTGTTTTCAAAGGCAAAGGGTTTTACGCGACGGACAACCGCTCGCCATCCGGGCAGAACTACAGCCATAAGTCAGAAGGGGATGGCAACAACGGCTCCAAATCGCCTTCGGAAAGCAAGGCAGAAGGCTCTTCGAAAGAACCCGCCAAAACAAGCACAACTTCAACCGCCGAATAGGCGGTTTTTTATTTAACATCATTGGAATTGTTCAGAACCTTCGCCGTGTTTGGGAGTTGACCGATAGGGCTCGTTATTCTTCAGGAAAGGATGAAGCCTTCGGCTAGGTCATGTGCTCGGTCAGGAGACTACCCATCCGTTTCACGGTGGGCACAGGCAGCACAATCAGGAATCGGCACAATCGGCAGTGGGAGCGACAGTTTCACCTTCCTGATTAAAGAAGGGTTGGGGCGGCAAGCCGCCCCAACCTTCCCCCTCAACCCCCTG